>JAJYYZ010000002.1 GCA_021800445.1 bacterium
CGAATCAGTTGAAAAAGCCTACGAACAGGCCGACATTCAGGTGGATATGTCAGAACTTCATGAACATAACCGTTGTAAATGTGGTAGCAGATGGGCAAACAACCACGCAGATAGCGAATTTAAAAGATTTGCAGATCAAAGTGATAAGACTTTTGGGAGTTGAATATGAAAAATATTATTTCTGATCAAAGATGTGCGAAATGTGGGGTAGAAACAAAGAACGAGCCGAAAGGCTCGTTCTAATGTCTTATTAAGGGGGATAAGGGGTATTTCACTTTTTAGACTTTTTTTATTTCATTTTGTTCAGTTCGGTTTTTGTACAGTATGCATCTTGTGAAATGCCCATCATCTATCTTTACCATATCAGGTACCCTTTCCTTGCATTCAGGTTTTGCGAATGGGCACCTTGGTTCAAACGGACACCCAGGAGGCAGATTCGTCAGATCCGGCACTTCTCCTCCAACATCCACTTTTTCCGGCTCTAACCCTGATTCCGGCTTCGGCGCCGCTCTTTTCAACAATTGCGTGTAAGGGTGTTTCGGATCGTTTATCACATCATCCGACAGTCCTATCTCGACTAAATGGCCCGCGTACATTATCGCTATCCTGTCTGACATGTAATGCGCGCCTGCCAGATCATGCGTTATGAAAAGATACGACACGCCTTCCTTTTCTTTCAGTTCCAACATCTGGTTCATTATGTCAAGCCTTATCGAAACGTCCAACATCGACGTCGGTTCATCCGCAAGTATCAATTGGGGTTGAACCGCTATCGCACGCGCTATCCCTACTCTTTGTCTTTGTCCTCCGGACAATTCGTACGGAAATTTGTCGTATATCTGCTGCGGTGGAATAAGACCCGCTTCCTCGAGCGTTTCCAGTACTTTACTCTTTATCTTGTCCTTCTCTACTATTTTGTGTATTTTCAAAGGCCTTGTCAGACCATATCCAACTGAATGCAAGGGATTAAGAGATGAAAACGGGTCCTGAAAGATCATCTGAACATGTTTTCTGTAACTGACAAGTGCTTTGTGTTTCATCCTCAAAGGAGTTTCTTCGCCATTGAGCAATATCTTTCCGGATGTCGGCTCGTACAGCCTGACTATAACCCTCGCAACTGTCGTCTTTCCGCTTCCGGATTCTCCGACCAATCCCAAAACTTCTTTTTCCCCTATTTCAAAATCTATCCCATTTATCGCATGTACCACCCTTGTCCTTCCAAGTGATCCTATTCGAAATTCTTTCATGAGATTTTTTACTTCTATGACACTTTTCGTATTCGTCGCTTTTTTAACCTGCATCGTCTCCACCTAAATCACTTCCCATCGTAGAGATGGCATGCAACAAAATGATCGCTCTCTATCTCCACAAGTTTTGGATTTTCAACATCACACACACCGCTTATTCGTTTATCGCATCTCGGGTAAAATGGGCATCCCTTTATCTCTCCAGAAAGATCAGGAGGTCTTCCGGCTATTCCATGAAGTTTTTGCCTTTTCCCGACCAACGGCGGGAATGAGTGCATAAGACCGTAAGTGTATGGATGCATCTGTTTTGCGTACAATTTTTCAGACGGCGCCTTTTCTATTATCTGTCCAGCGTACATTATGGCCAATGAATCTGAAATTTCAACGAGCAATGACAGGTCATGGGTTATGAAAATTATCGCGAAGCCGAGTTTCTTTCTCAACTCATCGACCTCTTGAAGTATCCTTCTCTGTACGACAACATCCAACGCCGTCGTCGGCTCATCCATGATTATGAGTTTCGGATTAAGTGCCAATGCCATCGCTATGACCACCCTTTGCTTCATCCCACCAGATAACTGGTGTGGATACGCGTCTAAGTATTTGGATGAAACGTTGACTAAATTGAGCAATTCTTTGGCACGCTTTTCAAGTTCCGACTCTGTCATGTTGACATGATACTTTATCGAATTGTATATCTGCGTCCTTACCTTTAAGACCGGATTCAAAACGTTCATCGATGCCTGAAAGACCATCGAAAATTCCTTCCATCTCATCTTTCTCAAATTCTCATCGTCAACTTTCATCAAATCTGTCCCGTTGAATTCTATCGATCCTGAAAAAATCTTTCCGGGAGGCATAAGCAACCTTATGACTCCGAATGCGAGTGTCGATTTTCCGCATCCTGATTCTCCCGCTATGCCAAGAAATTCCCCTTGGTTTAATTCAAAGGAGACATTTCTTACGGCCCATGTCTTGAATTTGGTGAATTCGTATCCTGCATTCAAATCTTTAACTTTAAGTAACGCGCTCATCTTATCGCTTCCTCAACCTTGGATTTGTTATCTCGTCAACTGCAAAATTCATAAGGGCAAACGACATTCCAAGTAATGCTATCATCAATCCGGGCACTGCCGCCCATTCCCACAATCCAAAGAGCAAAGCCTGATTGTTCTGTGCCCAGTAAAGAATTGTACCCCACGATATCGCACTTGAATCTCCGAGACCTAAAAATTCGAGACCTGCCTCGCTTAAGACTGCGTAAACGGCAGCACCAAAGAAGTTTGCCACTACAAGACTTAGCATGTTTGGAAATATGTCTGAAAAGATTATGTGAGAGGAACTTTCACCGACTACAACTGAAGCGTTCACATAATCTCTGTTTTTTAAAGTTAAAACCTGTGATCTTAAAGTTCTCGCTCCCCATGCCCATCCCGTTAAGGATATGACAAAGATTATCGTCCATATCCCTTTCACCACTATGAAAGCGCTTATTATGATTATAAGAGGAAGACCAGGGATAACAAGAAAAATGTTCGTTATTGTCATCAGTATATCATCCGTGAGACCGCTCAAATACCCGGATGAAAGTCCTATTATGACCGATATAATCGTCGTTATGGCGCCCGTTATGAGACCAACCATCAAAGACAACCTTGTGCCCCATATGACTTGCGAGAGTATATCTTGACCGACGGCAGTTGTACCGAGCCAGTGCTTCCAACTTGGCCCCTGAAGCGGTGTAAATGCCATTGAATTCGGAGAATAGGGTGCTACAAATGGAGCAAAAATAGCCAGCGCCACAAAGAAAAGAAAAATTATAACCCCTATTGCCGACTTTCTATTACTGAAGAAAAGTTTTACGTAATTCATCTTATTCACCACCCGATCTTGCTCTTGGATCAAGAAATACATAGACTATGTCTGCTATGAAGTTTGCAATAAGCACGGCTATCGTTATGAAAAGGAATATGGCCTGCATCAAAGGGTAGTCTATATTTAAAACCGCTTGATAAAGCAGATATCCAACTCCGGGATAAGAAAAAACAATTTCCGTCAAAAGCACACCGCTTATGACAAAGCCTATTGCCATGGCAAAGCCTGTAAAGCTTGGCAAAATTGCGTTTCTCGCGGCATAATTCAATTCTATTTCACTTTCGGGAAGACCCTGAGCAAACGCGAAAGTTATGTAATCATCCGATAGAACGCTTATCATGTTATTTCTCATCGTCAACATCCATCCTCCCATTGCCGTTATGACTATTGTTCCGGCAGGAAGTATGGCATGATACAAAATGGACCACACAAGTGCCAATCCACCGAGACCGGATGCGGATGAATACGCGCCACCCAACGGAAACCATCCAAAAATGAAAGCAAAAACATATTCAACTATTAAGGCAAACCAAAAATAAGGCATTGAGTTTAGAAAAAAAGCAAACGGAACGGCGATACCACTTGACGTCGAATTTCTTTTCCATGAAACTCTTATACCGAGCAAAGTTCCAACGATAAAGGCTATGACAGTGGAAAATCCCGCTAATCCCAACGTCCAAGGTATGGCCTGCGACAGCACCTGTCCTACCGTGGTTGGGTAAAAACTCACAGATATTCCAAAATTACCCGTTAACATTCTGCCCAGATAATCCCAGTATTGAAGAAATATGTTTTCATGTGTGTTTATACCAAAAGCAATTTCGAGGGCACTTATTGCTTGAGGATTTAGTCTTCCTTGAAACTTTGCTATCATGACTTCTGCCGGATTGCCTGGCATAAGCCTTGGGAGAATGAAGTTTATCGTTACTGCCGCCCATGCCGTGATGAGAAAAAACATCACTCTTTTCAATATGTACTTCATCTAAAAAGCCTCCAAAACGTAAATTTGCGCTCTATCTGTATATTTTAATATACCATTTTATTTATAACACGTGTATATGGCATATTCAGGAATTTATAACGATTATTGGTTGTTTTTAGGCAAAAACAGCCAAAAAAATGTTATTACTACTATTTTCAAGTTATTTCTTTGTTTAACTAATGATATCGCCTAATATTATATTTTGCATTTCAAATACAGTCGAATGGCTTTCCATAAATTGTATCGGTACAGCAAAGAATGATATAATTCTTCCGGAGGAAAAAGATGATTCTTAAGATTGAAAATCTCGAAATGCAATTTGGAGATCGTGTGCTTTTTTCAAATGTCAATCTTCAGGTTAAAGCGGGAGAAAAGATCATCCTAATCGGACCAAATGGATCTGGAAAGACGACATTTTTAAAAGTTTTAAGCGGTGAACTCGAACAAACAGATGGAAGGGTCGAGTTTTACGGTCGCAAAATTGGATCGATCAACCAGTTCAGGATGGATGAAGACAAAACACTTTACGAAGAAGGATTATCGGCCTTTAAAGAAGCCATTTCGTTTTACAATTTGGCCATCGATAGCGCCAAAGACGATATCGATGAATACGATAGTGCTCTCGCAAGTGCAGAAGCATATGATATTTACGCATCTGAAAAGCGGGTAAGAGAAATGCTTAAGGGCGTTGGTTTTGAAGAAAAAGATTTTGGGAGAAGATTATCGACACTTAGCGCAGGTGAAATAACAAAACTTGAAATAGCAAAAGTGCTTATAATGGATCCAGAACTTATCATCTTGGATGAACCCGGAAATTATTTGGACATTTACAGTCTCAAATTTTTAAATGAAGCGCTTGTTTCTTTAAAGGGATCGGTTATAATAGCCACTCATGACAGAAAAATGATGGAAAAAGTTCCCGATAGAATATGGGAAATAGATTTTGGAACGATAAAATCTTATGACGGCAAATATTCTGATTTTCTCATTCAAAAAGAAAATTTCCTTAGATCGATTGAACATAGAACCGATGATCTTGATAAAAAAATAGTAAATCTTAAAAAATCGATAGATCGTTACAGA
This sequence comes from bacterium, assembly GCA_021800445.1. Lineage (GTDB taxonomy): Bacteria > Thermotogota > Thermotogae > Mesoaciditogales > Mesoaciditogaceae > Athalassotoga. Next base: position 5,188 of record JAJYYZ010000002.1, read on the forward strand.
CAATGGGGAAGAGATAAAGCTGTTAAACAGGCTAAATCCAAAGAAAAAATCGTCGCAAAGTTGGAAAAAGAAAGGGCAAATTACGAATTTGAGAGACAAAAAATTTTTAAAACGCTTCATTTTCAAGTTGAAAATGTCACGGAGGACGTGATTTTAAAAGTCACGGATCTTGAAGTCTTTGCCGGTCAAAAGAAAATTGGCAATTTTTCTTTCGAAATTCATAATGGAGAGAAAATCTCCCTTTTGGGTAAAAACGGCATTGGGAAAACCTCACTTTTGAAGGCAATTATATCAGACAAAACACACGTGTCATTTGGTCCGAATACTTTTATGGCATATGTGGACACCGTTGGTTCCGAAAGATCTAAAAAAGGCGTTATTGAAGAGATATGGGAAATTGTGCCACTTTGGAAAGATTACGAGGTCAGAAGGTACATAGGAAGATTTGGATTTGAAGGAGAAGATGTTTTTAAAAGCGTAAATTCACTTAGCGGCGGAGAATTTGTGAGATATCAACTTGCCAGAGCGCTGATAAAAAATCCAAATTTTCTTATAATGGATGAACCAACGAATCATCTTGATCTTTACATGATAGAATCTCTTGAAGAGACCATTTCGGAATATGCCGGAGCGGTGTTTTTTACAACTCACGATCTCGAATTTGCAGAACATATAGCGGATAGGTTTATCGTCATGGATGAAAATGGTTTGCATCATTTCAAAGATTATCAAAAAGCAGAAGATTTTTTGAAAAGTTCTGTAACTTTGAGAAAAAAAGCATCAAATGCCGGTGCTGGCATTGATAAAAGAAAAAAAGTCAGAAACAGATTGAAAAGGATAGAACTTGAGATTGCAGAATTCGAAAAACAGTTATCCGATATCAACGATAGCGTAAAGAAAGTAGAGTTACAGATGATGAACGAGGTGGATCATGTAAAACTCACGAAGATGGTTCAGGATAAAGATGGATTTGAGAAGCAGGCTGAAGAGATAATAAGAAAAATTTACGATCTTGAATCTGAAAAAACACAATTAGAGGAGGAAATGTTATGACGTATTCGATAGATGAAAAGATAAGTTTGGAAGAACTCGTTGCCGTTTCGAGAGATCATGAAAATGTTGAAATATCAAAGGATGCTTACGCACGGATAAATCATTCAAGGGAAATAGTTGAAAGATTGCTTTCTTCAGATCGGGCTATGTACGGAATAAATACCGGTTTTGGTGCTATGGCCACGGTCAGGATATCTCCAGATGAGATAAACGAACTTCAGTCAAATCTTGTCCGAAGTCATTCGGTGGGCGTCGGGCCTTTTCTCGATGAAGAAAGCGTAAGGGCTATGATGTTGCTCAGAGCCGTTTCACTTTCAAAGGGTTATTCAGGGGTGAGAACAGCGGTCGTGAAACAGATTGTTGATTTTTTGAACAAAAATATAACTCCGGTTGTTCCGTCCCAAGGATCCGTCGGTGCCAGTGGCGATCTTGCTCCGCTTGCCCACGTTGCACTTGCCATGATGGGAGAAGGGGAAGTCTTTTATAAAGGTAAGATCGTCAATGCGAAAGAGGCCTTGAAATTGGAAGGGATAAGGCCACTAAGATATGAAGCGAAAGAAGGACTTGCTTTAACCAACGGCACACAGGCAATGACGGCTGTTATGGCCATCTCGCTGTACGATGCAAAGATACTCTTTGAAAACGCTTTGATCACCTCTGCCATTTCTATAGATGCACTTAAGGGATCTACGACGCCTTTTGATCCCAGAATACATGAACTCAGACCTTACGATGGTCAGAAATATGTTGCCGCTAAAATTCTCGAATACATGGAAGGAAGCGAGATAAGAGCGTCTCACATAAACTGTTCAAAAGTCCAGGATGCTTATTCTCTGAGGGCAACTCCACAGGTTCTTGGTGCCGTTAAAGATTCCCTCGATTACGTTGAAAAAATTCTTTCAGTCGAGATGAATTCGGTAACGGACAATCCTTTGATCTTCGAAAATGACGTTTTAAGTGGTGGAAACTTTCATGGCGAACCGATAGCACTTGTGGCCGATTTTTTCGCAATAGCCATCAGTGAACTTGGAAACATAACTGAAAGGCGAATAGACAGACTTGTGAACCCACTTGTTTCGGATCTTCCACCCTTTCTTGCTGAAGGCAAGGCGGGACTTAACTCAGGTTTGATGATGTGGCAATACACGGCGGCATCATTGGTTAGTGAAAACAAAGTTTTGTCTCATCCCGCTTCCGTTGACTCTATTCCGACATCAGCCTATCAAGAAGATCATGTCTCTATGGGAACAACGGCAGCCATGAAGGCAAAAAGGGTTCTCGAGAATACTTCCAAAATCATAGCGATAGAGGCCATGATCGGATCAAGAGCGGTGAGGTTTCACAGATATTTGAAGACGGGTAAAAAAATAGAGCCGATAGTCGATCTTATAAATTCAAAAATCAAAGACGTAAAAGGTGATCATTACATGAAAGAAGAATTTGACGAGATTTTGAAAATCGTAAAAAGTCAAAAGATGAGAGGAATGATCGAATGAATCGAGAAGAACTTGGAAAATATTTAAATTCTCAATCTTATGCTCCTTCAACTACAAAGGAAATATCTGAAAAATTAGGAATCGGATCGGATGAAATCGTTGACTTAATCGAGCAGTTTGAAGAAGAAGGTCTTATTTACAAAACGAAAAGCGGTAAATGGCATCGTGTAAGGTCGAATGAGATGGTGGGCATCATAAAATTCACGAGATCCGGTAAAAAAGCCTTTATAACGTCTAACGGCAAAGAGGCCCTTGTGGAAGTTGCGGACACACTTTGGGCGCTAAACGGAGATAAAGTGCTTGTCGAGGTTTTCGAAGTTGGAGATGACATACTCCATGGTAGGGTCTTAAAGATAATAGAAAGATCGATGGATCGAATCGTCGGGGTTTACAAATCGCCTTGGACAAATTTTGGGTACGTTATCCCGGATGATCCTCGGGTTATTTATGAATTCAGGGTTTACTCCAAAGATGCCGTCGAAGCGGTTGACGGCGATAAAGTTGTTGCCCGTATAGCTCACTATCCTGATTCGAATTCGGAGGGTATTGTCGAAATAATCGAGAAAATAGGAAAAGCGGATTCTCCGGAATCAGATCTTCCAAGCGTCATAGAAAAATATAAATTGCCAAAACCAGAAGAATTTCCAAAGTCGGTCAGAAAAGCCGTTAGATCTCTTCCCAAAACGGTTACACCGGAAGATATCGTTGGAAGAAAAGATTTCAGATCTAAACATGTGTTTACAATAGATGGAGAGGATGCAAAAGATTTTGACGATGCATGCTCAATAGAAAAACTTCCAAATGGTAATTACTTGCTTGGAGTTCATATAGCAGATGTTTCCAATTACGTCAAAGAAGGGGATCCTATTGACAAAGAGGCCTTCAGGAGAGGGACGAGCGTTTACCTTATCGATACCGTTATTCCAATGCTACCGTTTGAATTGTCGAACGATCTTTGCAGTCTTGTGGAAGGTGAGGATAGGTTAACCTTGTCTGTTGAAATGGAAATAGACGAATATGGAAGAATTATCAAAAAGCATTTTTCAAAGAGCGTCATTAAATCCGTTAAAAGGCTCACCTACAACAAAGTAACGAAACTTCTTGAAGATCCGGACAAGGAAACGGAAAAGGAAATAGGTTTTCTGAGGCCTGATCTTGAACTCATGCGAGAACTCGCCCATACCATAAAAACGAGCAGGCTTGGAAGAGGTTCCATAGAATTCGCCTCGGACGAGGTAAAGATAGAAATTGAAGACGGGAAAGTCAAAGATGTAATTTTGCGAGTTCAAAATATCGCCGAAATCATGATTGAAGAATTCATGATAAGTGCCAATGAGTCTGTGGCGGAACTTTTTGATAGAAGCGGCTTACCTTTCATATATAGAATTCATGGTAAGCCTGATTTTGAAACGATTTCAGAACTTTCAGAATATTTAAAAGCAATAGGAATAAAATTTAAAATGACGGAAAACATACAACCGATAATGCTCCAGAGAATTTTAGAGCAGATAAAAGGGCATCCGCTCGAATCTGTGATCCAAAGATTACTCGTCAGATCCATGAAAAAGGCTATTTATTCCGAAACAAACGTTGGTCACTTTGGTCTCGCTTCTTTGAATTACACTCATTTTACAAGTCCTATAAGAAGATATCCCGATCTCGTGGTCCACAGACTTCTGAAAATATACATTGAGAACGGGAAATTTTCTAAAGAAGAGATCGAAAATTATTCTAAATTATTACCGTCTATTGCCAAGCAAAGTTCTGAAAGAGAAGTGGTAGCAGATCAGGCAGAAAGAGATCTCATTTCCATAAAGAAGATTGAATATGCAGCAGATCACATTGGAGAATCCTTTGACGTTGTTGTGACAGGTGTGACGGATTTTGGAATATTCGTTGAAATACCAAACAAAAGTATAAGCGGTTTAATCCATTTATCAACCTTGAATGATTATTACGTTCATGATGAGAAAATGAATATCCTTACGGGAAGAAATGGAAGAGTTTTTAAAATGGGTGACAAACTCAGGGCAAAAATAATATCCGCGGACAAAACAAAGGGAAACATAGATTTTTCTCTGGAGGAAAAACATGGAAAAGATGGAAAGGGAAAAAATTATAAAAAGGCTCAAAAGAGTAGAAGGACAGGTAAGGGGCATTCAGGCGATGGTAGAGAATGAAAGGGCATGTCCGGACGTTCTGCTTGAAATTTCGGCCATAAAGTCTGCCCTTGATTCTGTGGGAAGGATACTCACAAGGGATTATACTTACGACTGTTTAAGAGATTTTTCTTCAACCGGAAATGAAAAACTTGAATCACTTTTGAAGGCAATCTTCAAATATCGTTGAAAGGAGGAAGTAAATGAGAAAATTTCAAAAAATCATCGTTTCTTTATTTTTGATTGCCGCCATAGTAAGTGCTGCCTGGGCCACAGAGAATTTGGCACAATCAAACTCAGATACCGTAAGTCAAGTGCTTAAATTGATAAAAACTTATTATTACAACGAATCATCAGTTGACTTTCAAAAACTTCAAGATGCCGCGATAGAAGCAATAATCGCAAATCTTGGAGGTCATTTTACTTACTATTTTTCTCCAAGTGAGGCAAAGGAATTCAGCATTCAAACCTCTTCTCAATACGGAGGTATAGGTACGGAAGTGACATTTAACGCCACGAGTAACGCTATCGAGGTTATAAGTCCAATGTACGATTCACCTGCAGAAAAGGCTGGCATAAAGAGCGGAGATCTCATAACATCAATAGATGGTACAAGTGTTAAAGCACTTGGTTATGTTAAAGCCGTGGATGCCTTGCGCGGTACTCCAGGCTCGACCGTGACAATTCAACTTTACAGGCCTTCGGATAAGGCAACGATGACTTTGACGTTGAAAAGATCCATAATAGAACTAAAAACCGTAAAGTCAACTACGTTTGAAGCCTCGGGGACCAAAATTGGTTACATCCGTATAACGAATTTCAGCGAAACAACCTCAAGCGATTTCAACAGTGCTTTTGCAGCCCTTTTAAATCAACATATTCAAGGTTTAATTTTAGACTTACGGGATGATCCGGGAGGTTTGTTCACCGCTGCTTTAGATGTTGCAAGCCAATTTCTTCCACAGGGTAAACTTATAATTACCATGAGAGACAAAAACGGATACGAATACCCATTTAAATCTGCCGGAGGACTTGATCCTAAAATTCCAGTTGTTGTGCTTGTTAACAACGGATCCGCTTCTTCTTCCGAAATAGTATCGGCGGCCTTGAGAGATAACGATATCGGTGTGCTTGTGGGTGAAAGAACCTTTGGAAAAGCAGCCGTCCAGACTGAATTTCAGTTGAGCAACGGAGGTCTGCTTCTGTTAGTCACAGATCATTACTTTACCCCAAATGGTCAAGATATAAATTTAAAGGGAATTGAACCTGATTACGTCGTCTCATCCGGTGCAACGCCAACGGAAGCGGAAAGTTACAAGCAACTTATACAGAGTGTGGTTATGTCCACCCAAAGTACAGCAAAGATAAATTTATCAGATCCTCAATTTCAAAAAGCAGTTGAAATATTGGTAGGTGAGATAAAAGCTGGAGTGACATTTCCAAAGAATTTAAAGTGATCCTTCTTTCTTCATTCACAAATTGTTTCATTTTTCTTAATTGACTTGAGAGGCATCCGTAGAGTATACTTACCGCAGAGGTGTGTAAATGTTCGAAAGTTTACAGGGTAAGTTGACGGAAGCGTTTAAAATTTTAAGGGGCAAAGGAAAGATAACCGAAAACAACATTCAGGATGCTGTCAAGCAAGTTAAACTTTCTTTGCTTGAAGCAGACGTCAATTATAAAGTCGTCAAAGATTTGACAGAAAAAATTTCGCAGCGTGCGATTGGAGAAAAGGTAATCCAAAGTATCTCGCCAGATCAACAATTCATCAAGATCGTGAATGATGAATTGTTGAATCTTTTTGGCGATCAACCGTCTCTTGATTTGCATTCAAGACCGGCTATCATATTGATTGCAGGACTCCAGGGGAGTGGAAAAACTACTGCCGCGGCTAAACTTGCTTTGTGGCTTAAAAAAAAGAATGGCAGAACTCCAGTACTTGTCGCTGATGATGTTCATAGACCTGCGGCTATCGATCAACTCGAGGCCCTGGGTAAAAACATAGATGTGCCGGTTTTTTCAGGAGACAGAAAAGATCCTTACAAGATAGCAAAAGAGGCTGTTGACTTTTCGATCAAAAAAGGAGCCGATGTATTGATAATTGATACGGCAGGAAGACTTCAAATAGATGAAGAAATGATGAAAGAGGCAGAAGCGATAACAGAAATTGTCAAACCAGACGAGATCCTCATGGCACTTGATTCAATGGCTGGCCAAGATGTCGTAAACGCAGCCGTTGAATTTGATAAACGTCTTTCCTTAACCGGTTTTATACTGACAAAACTTGACGGAGACGCGAGAGGCGGCATAGCGTTGTCAACGAGGTATGTAACCGGTAAACCGATAAAATTTTCAAGTATGGGAGAAAAATTAGATCAGTTTGATCTGTTTTATCCGGATAGAATTGTATCAAGAATTCTTGGAATGGGAGACATAGTATCGCTTGTCGAAAAAGTTCAAGAAGACCTCGACAGCAAAAAAATGGAAGAAATGGAGAAAAGACTAAAAAAGGCGCAATTTACATTCGATGATTTCCTCGATCAACTTCACCAGATAAAAAAGATGGGCTCCCTTTCTTCGATACTTGAAATGATACCCGGTGCTCAGAACATGAAAGATTTGAAAATTGACGACGAACAGGTTAAACATGTTGAAGCCATTATAAATTCAATGACAAGAAAAGAAAGAAGCAATCCAGAGATCATGAATTTTTCAAGGAAAGAAAGAATAGCGCGTGGAAGCGGAAGACCAATTTCAGAAGTAAACAAATTGATGAAAAATTACGATGAAATGAAAAAAATGATCAAGAGTTTTAATAAAATGGATAAAAAAGGTAAAATCGGAAAATTTCCATTTCAGATGAAATAAACAAGGAGGTGCAAGATGGTTAAGATCAAACTCACGAGGATGGGCAAAAGAGGTCAACCTTTTTACAGAATTATCGTCGTCGAATCTTCGAAAACAAGGGATGGTGCTTACATAGAATCTCTGGGGTATTACAATCCCATGAAAGAGCCATTCGAAATCAAAATAGATGACGAAAGGGCACTTTATTGGTTGCAATGTGGAGCACAACCAACAGAGACCGTTAAATCCTTACTCTCGAAGAATGGGATCATGAAGACGTATCATGAAAAACGCTTTGCGAAAGTGAAGGAATGAATTGTGGACATCAAAGAACCACTTGAATTTGTAGTAAAATCTATTTGTAAAGATCCTGAATTGGTAAGAGTTCAAGAAAAATTCGAAGGCAAAAAGATCATATACGAGATATTTGCTTCGGAGGATGACATCGGTCAAATCATAGGTAAAGATGGTCGAACTATAAAATCAATAGACTTAACGTTAAGATCTTTGAAAAATGGCGAAGGCGATTTTGAATTAAAGGTGATCAGATGAACCTTGTCGCAATAGGTAAAATTTTTTCGATCTTTGGTTTGGACGGTAAGGTAAAATTTTATTCTTACGTTGAAGATCGCGACCTTGCAAGTTTTGTGGATCGAGATGTATGGATAGGTCAGAATTCGAAAAGGGTTATCAAAGTAAAGATAAATTTTGTAACTAAGATGAATAACAATCACGTAATGGGCCTTTTAGGATTCGACTCTGCTGAAAAAGCGAAAAAAATTGCGGGTCAGATGATGTACATCAACGAAACGGACTTACCTGCTTTGAAAAAGGATGAATATTACTTTTACCAACTTATCGATGCTTTTGTCTATTACGAAGATGGATCAAAAGTCGGGATGGTTAAAGATGTAATTCAGACGGGATCGAATGATGTGCTTGTCGTTGGAGATGACGAGGTGCTCATACCTGTGATAAAAGATTACATCGTGAAGATCGATGTTGAAAATAACGAAATAGTTGTCAAAAAGATGGAGTGGTTTTGATTGAACATCGAAGTTGTGACGACCATTCCAGAACTTTTCGATCAGTTCAAAGAATACGGCATCATAGGAAGAGCCATAAAAACGGGTAAAATCAATTTTGACGTCATAAATCTAAGAAATTATGCCCATGATTTGCACAAAACGACAGATGATTACGCGTATGGAACTGGGGTTGGAATGGTTATGAAGGTTGAGCCTGTTTTTGAAATGTTTGATGAATACTTAAAAAGCCATCAAAGGCCATGGATAGTTTATCCATCTCCGCAGGGAGAAACATTTGATCAATCTAAAGCCTTTGAATTATCACAAAAAAATGATGTGATGTTCATTTGTGGAAGATATGAAGGAGTGGATGAAAGGATCATGTCCATCGTGGATGAGGAGATATCGATAGGTGATTTTGTGATCAGCGGAGGGGAAGCGATCACGATGGTTTTCGTTGAGGCTATGGCAAGAATGATACCTGGTGTCGTGGGCAAAGAGGTTTCGGTTGAAAACGATTCTTTTTTTTCAGGCCTTCTTGATCACGCAAATTACACAAGACCACGATCTTACAGGGGTATGGATGTACCAGAAGTGCTTAGATCCGGAGATCACGCCAAGGTAGGTAAATATCTCCTTAAAGATGCCATAAAAAGGACTATCGAAAAAAGGCCAGACCTTTTTCTCAAAAGGGATTTAAGTTTTGAAGAAAAGGCCGCCATAATAGCACTTCTTAGAGAAAAAAAAGAATGTTGAACAAAATATACGTGGCTGTTTTGCATTACCCGATAACAGGTAAGGATGGAAGGATTGTAACCACAGCGGTTGTCAACATGGATGTTCATGATATCGCGAGAACTTGCAGAACTTACATGATCAAAAGGTATTACGTTGTTAACAACCTTCCAGTTCAAAAGCAAATAGTGGCAAGGGTTTTGAATTTCTGGGGAAGCGATTTTGGTAAAAATTACAATGCGTCAAGGTATGAAGCATTGAAACTCGTAAAAATGGTTTCTTATTACGAAGATCTGATCGAAGATATAACAAAAGCGGAGGGAATCAGCCCGATAAAAGTTTTTACATCGGCAAAAAAAAGATCCAACATGGTTTCTTACGATGAGATGAAAGAAATGATTTTAGGAGAAGAAAGACCTATTTTGTTTCTTTTTGGAACAGGACAAGGGATGCCAAAAGAAATTCTTGAAACTTGTGATGTGTCTCTTGAATCAATCAGAGGACATTCTGATTACAACCATCTTTCAGTCAGATCAGCAGTTGCGATAACCTTAGATAGGGTTATAGGAGAATTTGTGCAAAAAGGAGGCAGTTAAAAATGGATCAACTCATAAGGGCGATTGAAATGCCAGATAGAAAAGAATTTCCAAAGATATCCATTGGAGATGTCGTGAAAGTCACCACCTCTGTTGTTGAAGGTGGAAAAGAAAGAGGTCAAATTTTTGAAGGAACGGTTATAGCCATGTCCGGATCTTCGGGTGGGCGTACTTTTACCGTCAGAAAAATATCTCACAATGCCATTGGTGTTGAAAGAATTTTTCCTTTCAACACACCTTCAATAAAAGAAATTTCCGTTGTAAAACACAACAAAATAAGGCGCGCTAAACTTTACTACATAAGAGCGTTGAAAGGGAAGAAAGCAAGAATGAAAGAAAAACGCCAGTTGCCAAACACTTAAGGTGCTGAAAGTGGCGAACAACGTCAGAAAGCCAAAAAACGATCTTTCGAAAAAGGTAAAGCATGAGTCATGGGAATGGATAAAGGCAATTGTCATAGCCATCCTTATCGTCATTCCGGTAAAACTTTTTGTGCTCGATACGATGATAGTTCCTACCGGTTCTATGATTCCGACGATAATCCCGGGAGATAGGATCTTTGTGGATCAGATATCATGGCATTACAAAGATCTTAAAATAGGAGATATCATAGTTTTTTGGACGCCTTTTGTTGATAAATCTTCTTTGGCAATGTTAGGTCCGTTTGATAAATTCATGGATGCATTAAGTCCTGTGCATTATGCCGGTCATGTGAAATACGTCAAGAGGTTAATAGCGGTCGGAGGAGATACGGTTCAACTTGTTCCGGCGGCCGAGCATCCTTATTTTTACAACGTCGAAGTTAACGGCAAAGTCCCATCGGCGCTTAAAGATCATCTATACACCAAAGTGGGAATTTTCAGCGATCCGAATTATTACTATGAACTTGCCAATCCGCAGAAATACATTTCAAGTCCTGACTATCAATTTTTGCTTTACTACAACCAAGACATGGACTATACCACTTACTACAATTCCGTTGTTTCGAAATGGGGAAATTATGTTACAAAAGATGCTTCCGGAAATATAGTGATACACGTACCAGCGGGTTATTTTTTTGCGATGGGTGATAACACGACAAACTCTTTTGATAGCAGATATTGGGGATTTGTGCCTATGTCAAACATGATAGGGACCCCTTTCTTACGAATATGGCCTCTCAACAGATTTGGAGTGATGAAATAATGGAAGTCTGGTATCCGTCTCATGTTGAGAAAGCGAAAAGGGCTATAAAATCGCTTATAAAACTCGTCAGTGGCATAGTGGAGGTTGTTGACGCACGTGCGCCGATGGCGACAAGGCCTTTAGACATGGAGCCTTATTTCAAAGACAAGAAACGAATGATCTTTCTTAACAAAGCGGATCTCGCCGAAGACGATGTAACCAAAAGATGGGTTGAAAAATTTTCCAAAGATTGTCAGACACTCTACGGATCCATAAAAGAAATGCAGAATATTCACGATATCTTTGATCCTTTCAGATCTGATCATGAAGTCAACATCTTAGTGGTAGGTATGCCTAACGTTGGTAAATCAACGCTTGTTAACATGATCAAAAAGAGAAGGGCAACACTCATAGGTGATAAACCGGGTATAACAAGGTCCGTTCAATGGATAAGAATAGACGACAGAATGAAACTGCTTGATACACCGGGAATAACGTATCCAAGGATTTCGAATGAGACTCTCTACGCAAAACTTGGTCTTTGTAACGTCATAGACGTTGAGCAGGTGGATTTTGAGGCTTTGGTATATTACGAACTTGATCTTCTATCGAAGATAAAACCAGAATTGATAGAAAAAATAGGTGAAGGCGATTCGATAGTCAAAAGGATAGAAAGTTATGGAATGCAACGTGGATTTATAATAAAAGGCGGGGTTTTAGATATCAACAGAACACTTTTGACCTTACACAGAGAAATAACACATGAAAAATTTGGTAAAATAAGTTATGAAATGCCCGAGGATTTTTGAAAGGAGAGAGAAAAATGGAAGATACCTTTGAAAAAGTGAAAAAAACGATTGCAGACAAAATAGGCGTAGAAGCCGATAAAATCACAGAAAGTTCATCTTTTATAGATGATCTGGGCGCTGACTCTTTAGATGTGGTAGACCTTGCCATGGCACTTGAGGATGAATTCGGTGTTAAGATTGAAGATGATAAATTAGAAAAATTTGTCACGGTTGGAGATGTTGTTCATTATCTTGACGGTAAGAAAAAATGATTTAATTCAAGAGGTGGGGTAATGGGAAATGTTGACTTGAGAATGACGAAAAGAGGAGTTGTGCTTTACGTTGAGGATTACGATGATCTTGACGATCTCTTTGTTCAAGTAACAAACAAATTTTCCCAGTTGAACGGTTTTTTCTCTGAGGATGATAAAATATCCATCATGCTCAAAGATAAGGATAAATATTCAAAAGACATAACCGAAATAGTTTCTTTTGTTGAAAAAATGGGGTTCAAAGTCGGAGAAATACTCGTTGGAGAGATGAATCAGAAAGTAAAGCAGAATACCATTTCCGTCAAGGAAAAATTGAGTCTTGTAGAAGATGAAAATAATATGCACCAGTTAAACCCGACGAAAGTTATAAAAAAGACCGTAAGATCGGGTCAAGCAATAGTTCATGATGGCGATGTCATGCTTATAGGGAATCTCAACGATGGAGGAGAAATTATCTCTTCGGGTAACGTTGTCATAATAGGTGAAGCACGCGGAGTTGTAAGGGCTGGATCAAGAGGGGATGAAGGGTCTATAATATATGCAACGTTGATGACGCCTGAACTTGTAGAAATAGCCAAACATGTCATTCATTTAAGTGAGCCTATCGAAAATGCCATAGCCTATATAAGAGGCGGTAAGGTGTTAATTGAGAAATACGATAGAATTAGGTTTGGACAAACACAGAACGAGTAGGAGGGCGATTTGTTAGTAGCCGATTTTGTACCGTCGCAAAGTGAACAGCAAAAGATGTCAGTCCATATTCTTGACAAGAAAAATGATTTTTCAGATTTTCTTGTTTCTTTGTATCCTGGAAGGCATTTTGTGTACATAATCGACTCAAAGATAAAACTTTTTCACACAGACTTTGCTTACAACATAGATAACACGCCTATCTTTGCAGGAGAAAGGTCTAAATCCGTTATAGGAATGATGGATGTCCAAAATATGATCATGAATTCTGAAATTATCGATCCTGTCATCGTCGTTGTTGGTGGTGGAACGGTGCTTGACACATGTGGCTTTGCTTTTGGCACCTACAAAAGGAAATTAGACGTTGTTTTTGTACCTACAACTTTAAGTGCTCAAATTGAAGGCTTTTTCAGAAATGAAGTTTATCTTAATTTTGATAGGGTTAAGGACGCCATGAAAGTTAAATTTCAGCCAAGCCATCTTGTAAACATAACTGAATTCACCAAAACTCAGGTAATAGAGGAAAAAGAGCTTTCAATGGTACATGCAATTGCGTTCGGCTTGTCACATTCGAAAAAATTTTTCGATATGATAGATAAAATACTTGATTCAGAACTCATGAGTAACTACGAAGTTATATCTCACGTGATCTTTGAAAGTCTCAGGATGAAAGCCAATAGCAACTGGGAAATCGTGGGAGAGGAAAGTTCAAGAGCATTGATGAGCGCTTCCCAGTTGAACATGCCATACCTTGTTGCCACTTATTACGGTGTTATGATCGAATCCTTCGTTTCTCACAAACTCGGTTTTATTTCAGAAGATGAAATGGATAAAATATACTCAATCTTGAAAAAATGTTCCAACGTACATTTCGATCTTTCAAGTGCTGTAGATCAAATTTCTTCTTACGAAGAACCTTTAAAGATGAAATTGCCGGTGAAAATCGGTAAAATGATGGATTATCAGATTTTTCCCGGTTTTTTGACTGAAATGATTTATTCGGCCCATTCAAAAGGGTTGATATAAAGGGAGGTTAAAAATGGATAAGCAGAATATGTACTCTATGATAAGAGTGGTTCTACTTGTCGTGTTTATAGTCGTTGCGCTTGGAGCCCTTATATGGGTTGCCTCTTTAAGTGGGAAGTTAAGTACCGTAGAGCAAAAAGCTTCAAGTGCCCAAACTGCCGTTGCTTCTTTGACGACTCGCGTTGCTTCTTTGACGGCGAGTATAACTAAGTTAAAGTCTTTAAGTGTGACAAGACTTTCATCGCAGATATCAGTTAATCTGCCGACATTGCAATCGACTTACATCTCATTGCAGTCTGTAACTTATCCACTTCTACTTACAAATGCGCCCGAATCTTTAAGTTCAAGTTTGTCTTTAACAACGATAACGGCAACTAATCTTGATTCTCTCAAGCCTATTCTTTCGACAACCGGAACTTATGAGATAACTCAGGTAAATAACCTTTACTATTTTGCATATCCAGGAAGTGGCGTTACATATTCAATTCAAATTCTCTCTTCTCCTTACCCTGATAGGGTGTTATCACTTGTTAAAGCCCTGAGAAGTGCTGGGGTACCGGCATTTAAGATAGATTACGCTTCTCAATCGGGACTTTTCATAGGGGTTTTCCCCGATTACAACTCGGCATCTAATTACGCAAATGCGATTTCAACTCCAAATATCACATCCATAACTGGATCTGGAGCCTCATCATGGCTTGTAAGGACAATTCCGTAATTTTTTGAAGGTGCAAAATGGAAAAAGAAAATTTTGATCTGAGATTTATATTGTTAATTGCTGCAATAATAATAGGTCTTATAGCTTTGATATGGGCGGGGGTTTTGACTGCGAAGATTTCGAGTTTTGATCAGAAAATATCCGAAACCCAAACGTCCGTCGCTTCAATGACATCTTATATGGCAAGTACGACTTCTGTTTTGTCGATGCAGATGGCTAAACTCGAAAGGTCAATGACAACACAACAAGCAACGGTGGCATCGCTTACCGCTTATGTCAGAAATATGTACACAGATCTTGCCGGTAAGATCTCTTCGGAAGATCAAAAAATTGCCAATACTCAATCTAACATCACCTCTCTGACAAATCAGGTTGGAAGTTTGATTTCCAATTTACAGAGCCTTTCAGCATCTTCGCAAACTTCTCAGCCTGTTTCATCGCAAACTCAAAGTCAAAGTGGTTTCATGGCTTTAATCTCCAGTTCAACCCAATCCATAAGTTCAAATGTAACTTTAACAACAACGACATCTACAAGTTTGAGTGCTGTCAATGCCATGTTGTCCGGTATCAATACTTACGAAATTGCCCAAGAAAACGGATTGTATTATGTTGCTTATCCGGGAAAAGGCGTTACATATTCAATTCAAATTTTATCTTCTCCTTATCCAGACAGAGTACTTGCACTTGTGAAATCACTAAGAAATTTGGGAATTCCAGCTTTCAAAATAGATTACTCAACACAATCAGCCCTTTTTATAGGAGTATTTACAGGCTACACACCGGCACTTAATTATGCCAATTCAATAACTTCCAATCCAAATGTGACTTCCATGATTGGAACCGTTTCTTCTTGGCTTATAAGAACTATTCCTTGATAAATGAAAACCCAAACGAGAATTATAATAGGAAGTATCATTCTCGTTTCCGTAATTGGAATATTTTTGACCGCGATTGTACCTTTGAAAGAGGCATTTGCGGAAAGCGATAAAATTACCAGAGGTGCATCACCAAATACCTTTAAAGTTGTAAATGTCAATACGGCAACAGTTCAAGAACTTGATAAACTTCCAAACATAGGAATGGCTAAAGCAAAGGCAATTGTCGATTACAGAGAAAAGTTTGGACCATTTCAAGAGTTAGAAGATCTTTTAAACGTTCCAGGAATAGGCCAATCGACACTTGACAAAATTTCAAGTGTCGTGATTGGTTTTTCGTCATCGACATCGAAGAACGACGTAAAAAGTGGTAAAATAAAGATAAATGAAGCAACGGCTAAAGAAATAGAAAACCTTCCTTCGATAGGTCCAATTAAGGCCCGTGAGATAGTTAATTACAGAGAAACTCATGGGCCTTTTCATACGCCCACCGATTTGATGAAAGTAAATGGGATAGGGCCCAAAACGGTTGACAAGATCAAAGATCTAATTGAGTTTTGAAATAAAGGTTTGGTACACTCACGCGATGGATCTTCCCAACATTTTGCCGTGGCATGTAGCGTAGGTTATAGATCTTGTATGGCCACTGCAATCACCTATGAATTTAAGATTTTTATATTTTTCGTTGTTTATCTTTTTTGAATAGAATTTAACTTCAACTGCATACATAAGATTGTCCGAATAGACTATCGCCGGTACAACTTCTCCTAATTTTTCTATAAATTCGGCAAGTGATATGGCTATTCTTCGTGGAAGCACGAGATTTATATCTCCCAAAATATAACTTTCATCGCTCAAAGTTGGTTTTACCCTTCCAATTCTTTTGGTTCTTTTATTTTCTAAAAATTCTCCGTAAGTTTGCAAAATGACCTTTCTTCCACCAGCAAGGATATTCCCAAGTTTGCTTATGTAAGTTCCATAACCTATCGGATCGTTGAAGGGTTCGGTAAAAGATGTACTGCACAGTACGGCAAAATTCGTGTTTTCGCTGTTTCCATTCGAATTTGAATGACCATTTACCGTGACGAAATCATCATATTCCTCAAGCACAACTCTGCCAGATGGATTGTTACAAAAGGTTCTGACCATGTAACCCGTTTTTGTCCTCATTCTGACTTTGAACTCGTACATTTCCTCGTTGAGTTTTTCGACTGCGTGATCCGGAAGTTCGTATCTTATTCCAACGTCAACGATATTTCCAGAGGTTACTATTTCGGGATGATCTGTCGTCATGGATTTTACAAGTCCATGACCACTCCTGCCAACTGAAATGACAACATAATCGAACGTGTCTTCAAAATTCGATCCCGTAATTTTTATCTTATTTCCATCGAAACTCACATTTTCAGCCTTTATGCCGAAATGAAATTTTATGTTTTTGTAAGAGGAGAATTCGTTATAGATATTTTCAAGGAGATTTTTGAGTCGATCTGTGCCTATGTGATAGAAGTAGGCATTGACTGGTTCAAATCCCTTTGAGTAAAATTTTTCAAAAAATGTTGATTTTCTGTCGAAAGAGATGCCCGTTCTGACATCTTTCCTTTCTGATTCATCAAGTTTATCAAGATAAAAATTGACAACTTCTTTTTGCGTTTCAAGCGGTATTTCTATGTCTCCGCCCATACTTGATGAAATGAAAAGTTTTCCGTCGGACCTTATTCCGGAGATACTCGAACTGTATATGTCTCGAGATTTTTCTATCACGTGGATTTCATGGCCTTTGTCTTTAATCTCGTTGATAAATCCAATGGCTGCCGCACCGAAGCCTACAACTGCTATTTTCATATTTTGGCATCCCTTATGATTTTCGCAATTTTCTCCGAGGCATTGCCGTTGCCGTATATTTCTTTAATGTCAGCAGGATCGGGATGATAAAAGACTCCATCATATATCTTTTCTTCATCTGCGTCCGCAAGTACATTCCATCTAGATTCAACGAGTTCAATCCAACCTGTATCTTTCATCGCAACGACACCAGGGATACCTGCGAAGTAAGATTCCTTTTGAATTCCTCCACTATCAGTGACTACCGAGAAAGCGTTGGAAGTAAGAGCCACGCTTTCATCATATCCAACAGGATCGATAACTTTTAATGTTTTTAGCAGATCTTCTAAACCAAATTCAGAAATTCTCTTTTTGGTTCTCGGATGAATTGAAAAGATGACCGGCATCTGTTTGGCTATCCTGGAAAAACCCTTCAAGATAGATTCTAATCTTGTTTTGATGTCCGTGTTAAAGTCCCTGTGAATCGTTGAAAAGACGTACTTTTTAGGTTTAAGATCGTATTTTTCAAGTACTGTTTCCATATCGACACCTTTTTTGAATTTTAAAAAAACATCTAACATGACATCTCCGGTGAAATAAACTCCGCTTTTCATGCCTTCCATTGCAAGGTTTTCAACGGCTTTTTGGGAAGGGCAAAATTTAAATTGAGATATTCTATCTGTCAAAACTCTATTTATCTCTTCTGGCATATCCTTTGGTTCCTGTCTAAGCCCTGCTTCGATATGGGCAACGGGAATTTTCAATTTTGCAGCGGTTAACGCTCCTCCCAAAGTTGTGTTTGTATCGCCGTAAACAAGCACAAGTGAAGGTTTTTCCTTCATCAAGATCTTTTCAAATTCCATCATGATCTTTCCAGTTTGTTCTGCATGTGTTCCAGAACCAATTTCGAGATTGTACTGTGGATTTTTTATTTCCAGCACTTTGAAAAAAATATCGGACATGTTGAAATCGTAATGTTGCCCCGAATGAACGAGTATTTCATTTATTCCAAATTCGTTCAATTTTTTTCCAACCAAAGATTCTTTTATGAATTGCGGCCTTGCACCTACTATTGATACGATTTTCACAGATTTAACCTCCAACTGCGATCTTGATTATGTCCATGAATTTTTCGACACTTTGTGCTGTTCTCCATGGTGGATTATATCCATTATAACTCTTTGCAATTTCAACATCTTTTTCGAGATCTATATCATTTTCATTAACCGAATGAAAGTACAATTTTTCAGAAAGATATTCAGAAAGATATTCCTGTTCTGTTTGACCTGGCGTGGGTATAAGCAAACCATTTTTACCGAGTTCAGACATATCCATTATCGTCGAATATCCTGATCTCGCTATCACGAATTTGGATCTATTCATAAGTTCGTCTCTTAAACCTTTTCCCGCATAATTTATAACTTCAACGCCTGGTATTTTGATCTTTTCTGCATTTTCAGGCATTCCTCTTACAAGCACAACATTACCTTTTAAAACTTTTATCTGATCTACGATCTTTTTTTCAAGGATACTTCTACTTGGTTCTCTTCCAGAGAGAGATATGAGATAATCTATATCCTGATTAACATCCATCTTTTGATAATCCGAAAGGATTCCGATGTACTTTACCTGATCGGAGGACATGTAAGAAAGGTTATGGGAAAGATTACCCGTCAGACCGCCATCATTTGGAAAATCAGGCACCATGAACTTTGTGAAAGAATTTCTAAAATGATAATTGAATCTTTCAGTTTGATTTTTCAAAATCCTCAAAAAATCAGGTGGAACGTACCTTAGTTGATGAAATATGAAAAATGAAGGCTTTGTTTTGTCGAAAACACCGTATTCAGAATCAGATATTAAAACATCCACATCAAGATCTTGTGACAGTTTCAAGATTTCTTTATGCTCTTTTACTATCGCGTTTATTATCGCAGGCATCATCAAGGTCAATCTTAAAGCGAATGTACCGTTTTTAGCATAAGGACTGGGATATTCAACACTTTCCACGTATTCGCATTTATCTCCGAATTCTTTTTTCAGAGCAAGCAATGGCCTATCTGACGTATATATCACAAGGTCATTTCCATCATCGATAAGCCTTCTCATTAAAGGCAAACTACGTGTCATGTGCCCTAAACCCCACGTGCACAGGCCGTACAAAACTTTCAATTTTTACACCTCGAATTCAACTTACGATTGTTATCTCCGGCTCAAGATCAACACTGAATTTCTCTTTCACCCTCGTGACGACTTCAGAATATACAGCCTTGAAATCCTCAAAAGTAGCACCTCCAACGTTTACAAAAAAACCGGCATGTAACTTCGAAACTTCGATTCCTCCAATGCGATATCCCTTCAAATTCGCCGCATCTATTAACCTTGCTGCATAATCACCGGGCGGATTTTTGAAAACACATCCGACGCTCGGAAAGGTTATAGGTTGTGTGCTTCTTTTTCTCGACCAGTTTCTCAAACTCTTTTCAAGTACATCTTCTTTTCTCCGGGCAAAATCAAGTTTTAGAACGCACTTTTTGATCCACATGCGTTTTTGATGGAAAATCGAATGTCTGTAAGAAAAATCAAGATCTTCGGCGTTTAATTCGTACAATCTTCCATTTTCATCAATGACTTCAACACTTTCAACGCATTTTGATATTTCACCATCAAAAGCACCGGTGTTCATGTACAATGCTCCTCCTATGGTGCCCGGAATGCCAATCGAAAATTCCAGTCCAGATATTCCTCTTTTTATCGCTTCGGAAAGCAGCACTGAAAGTTTAACGCCATTTTCTGCAACAACGTACTTTTCGTCGAATTTGAAGTTGTTAAGGCCGGATGTTAAAACGAAAGGAGTTTCAAGGTCACTTTTGATCACCGTGTTCGAACCGCCACCGATGATCTTAAAATCCTTTTTGCTTTCGAGGAAATAGCGTATAAGTTCTTCAAATTGCAAAATGTCACGAGGCTTTACGATCTTAACTTTTCCTGACATCTTAAACGTTGTCAGATCACAAATTTCAGCCTCTTTTTCTTCCAGATTGCTTAACTTCGCTCCCGCTAATATTACTTCGGCCGTACTCGCACACCTCCTTAAAGGTGCAAGATTGACATTTTGGATTTCTTGGCAGACAAACTGACTGGCCGAATTTCACCATCGCTCCATTCAACCGTGCACGATAAGATTCCGGCACAAGATCCATGAGGGCCATTTCGGTTTCGTAAGGAGTCTTCGTCTTTACGATCCCTATCCTGTTTGAGATTCTGTGAACGTGTACATCCACCGCAATAACAGGAAGATCGTAACAAACAGCCAACACGATATTAGCCGTCTTCCTACCAACACCGCTGAACTTTATGAGATCATCAAGATTCGCTGGAACATTTCCCTTCCAACGCTCAACAACCTCACGAGCGATACGAACTATCCGCTCCGCTTTTTGTTTGTACATTCCCGCCGGTTTTATGAGCCTTTCAACATCTGAAATCTTCGCTTTTGAAAGGGCATTTGCCGTTGGGAACCTCCTAAAGAGAGCATGTGATGCTTCCGCTGTGTTTGCATCACGTGTTCTCTGACTTAGAACCGTACCTATGAGAACCTGAAAAGGATCTTTCGTTTCATGTTCTCTTGGATACGTATCTATTATACACAAAAGTATCCTTTTTGATACCTCACGATCGATCATTTAACCGTTGAGGTTGAAATCATACTTGTTATAGAAGATATTATATCAGATGTTGACGCATTTGTTGTAACACCCGTAAGAATATTGTGGTTCCAATCGTTAAGATATGTTTGTGCCGTTGCCTGCTGAGTTGGGTTGGTAAAGGCGTATTCGTAAACTGACTTTAACTGCGAAAGGAACTGGATACGTTTAGTCTGAAGTGCCTGATATTGAGTTATGAAATTTTGTGCTTCGGTGTATGTGTTGGTATCTCCTTTGTATCTGTTCAAATCTGCGACATTCCACTCGTAAGCAGGTTTGAAAATGGACAAAGTATCATTTACAGTTGTCAGCGCTTCGGGGTACATATGTTTGTTTATAAAATCCTGTGCCAAAGAGGTGAAAATATCCATAGTGTTCAAAGGAATTGCCCAATATGTTTTTTGCATGTAGTATCCTATCCAGACATATTTCCCAGCAATTTCTTTTATCTTGGCATAAGTTGTTGCATCAAGCGGCGCATTTTGTAAAACGTTGTTTATGTATTCTGCGTAAATTTGATTCCATCCGGAGTACCTGTTCCATCCTCCCGGCAAGATGAATATCAATTGATCGTACCAGTTTTCCATTTGATTGAATGCATCCTGGGCGAGTTGATCATGGGTCTTTATCAAAGATTCAAACTGTGATTTGAATTGAGGATACTTGCTAATGGCATTCTGATATGTCGATGCCTGAGATCTGTTCATGCTCGATAGAAGTGCTGAGAATTGACCTATAAGTCTGTAAGAGTTTTTCTCGGCAAAAGATCTGAGAGATGTTTTGAGATAATCTATTCCGTCTTGGTACATCTGCATTTGAACGATCTGGTTTATGTTAAGTGTGTTCCAGAGATCTACAAGCGGAATTCCCGAATTGACCATACTTGCTATGAGATCGTAATCACCCTTGTAATTGAGATTTTTGAAGTTAGGATGGATGTACTGAGTTATATCATTTTTACCGTAGAAGAGATCTTTTAAAACGTTAAGTTGTGCCGATGTGGATCCCGATGAGAGAGCCTTGTTTAACTCGTTTATTATCTCCTGATCTCTTTGCGGGAAAGTTGCAAGCAAACCAAGGTAAAATTCGGACGTACCGTAGGTGTTGTCCCATTCAACTGAATGGAGAAAATCGTACTTTGCCCCATCGTAAGATGTCGTTTCGTAAGTGTTGAATTGATTTATGGCCGTTTTAACGCTTTGAAGATTCGAATTCAACTGGTTCATTATCTGATTATATGCTTGCTGCCTTTGAGATTCAAGTTGAAGTGAGGCCTGAGTTTGGCTCAAATTTGGATTTGAAGCGAGTAACTGTTGAAGCCTTGACTGAACATAAGTTTGCGGATTCAGATACGAATAATTTCCACTGTATGATTTTAAATTGTTTATTTCGGTGTTGACAGAATTCAATTGATTGTTTGCCTGCGATGCTGCGTTTTGATAAGCGCTTATGTATTGATAATTACTGTTTCCGTAAAGAAAATAAACTTCACTGACAAAATACATGTTCATCAAAACCATAACCGCGGCAGAGACAACCAAAGATGAGATCGCAGCGGTGGCAAATTTCGCTTTGTTCAAGATCATCTTCCATGTAAGATCTCCGTCTTTGTTAAAGTAATCTGATACGAGAAAAGATAGCAATATGGTAAGTGTCATCGAATCTGGCATGAGATGCTCTGCGAAGGAATACATACTCGTTATCAAAGTGACCATTGATCCTGTTGCCATAAGCATCATCAAGAGCGCATCGTCGGAGTCCTTCTTTTTTATAACTCTTAAAACAAACCACAAAAGCGTGCCAAGGGCAAAAGCCAAGGTCAAAATGCCGACAATTCCGGTTTCTCCAAGCAATTGAACGTAATCGTTGTGTGCCTTCATGAAGTTGTTCCATGCAACTATAAGACTTGGATGATGCTCTATCGAAACTCCAAGGTAATGTATGAAATCTATTCTGTAAGTGCCGAGACCTTGACCTATTATCGGGTGATCTTTCCACTGGTAAACTGATGCCCACCACGCAAGGAATCTTTGCTGGGCAGTCCCGCCGTTTGAAAGGGCCGATGTTGAAGAAGTGACCCTTCCAGCCACAGAAAAGGAATTTCCGTTGAACGGTCCCGGTATTGAGTAAAGAAATATCTCGATCAAAGATGCTACTACAAAAACGATCAGCAAAATTATTGAAAGTTTTTGAGATCTTTTCGCTACTTCATCAACATTTTTTGAAATGCTTTCTTTTTTAACTTTGAAGTTTTGGTAATAAGTGTAAAGCAAAGCGAAGAAAACAAGAGACAACGGAATTGCTATAAAGACACCACGTGTTTGAGAGAATATTATGACTGCCACCATTGATATCGCTTCTATGGTGGCAAGAGTTTTGATTATCACCAAACGCCTGTAAATTTTATCTTTATTTTTGGAAGTGTCAAAGCCAAGTGTTTTTGAGGTAATGAAGTAAATGGCGACAAAAAGCAGAACGCCTAAGTAATCTGGGACAAAGTCAGGATTTCCTATCGTGGCTCTTACGTTATCTCTTGAATAAGGGCTTCCTATGTGCCCGAGCCATATATCCCAGCCGGCGTAGAAATTCAAGAAAGAATCGACTACTATGAATGCCGCGCTTATCAAAAGCATTCCAAGAATATTTATCATTATTCTCTTGTCTTTAACGCGATTTGCAAGGTAGATTACAAATAGAAAGGTCATCGCGAAGTAAAGCACCCACATGCCTGAGAATCTCAAATAAGGCATGTTTTCTATCATAACACTTATCAAAGATAATGCCGTCGCGATGGTGAAAAGTCCCCATCCTAAAGCAGGCAATGGAATATTCACGTTTATCTGCTTTTGCCTTCTGAATTCCATGATCACCGCGATGAACAGGATGAAGATCAATATGGTGAAAAACGCATATTTTTGGGTACTGTATTCGTAGGTTATAGGTCCTATTGTGACAATTGGGATGAACAGCGTTATGAAATAAAGCATATACTCCTCAAATTTGGAAATAGAGGGTTTTGATGTTGATACCTTCACTTGACTTGTGGTCATCTTTCTTATCTACCTTCCTCTCAAATTCGTTTTAAAAAATTATATCATCTGTACCAAAAATATCCTAAACTTCTTTAAGATCGTAAACGAAAGGGAAAAAGTCTTTAGAACGAAAATCTGAATTTTCGATCAAATCCGGAACAGCGCTGATGTTTTTAACTCTCATGCCTGGCCAATCTTTGTAAAAATCAAAAGGATCAAGATGAACCGCGGGAATTCCGGCGCGATTTGATCCTAAAATATCCGTGTAAAACATGTCTCCTATAAAAACAGTATCTTCAGGAGAAAGTGATAATTCTTTTAATGCCAATTTGAAAATACCGGTATCCGGTTTTGCGATGCCGACAATTTGCGAATCGTATATCTTATCCATAAATTTTGAAAGGCCAACCGATTCGAGTACCTGCGCCGCACGGCCATCGGAATTTGAAATAACGGAGATTGAATAACCGTCTTTTTTAAGTTTTTCAATTGTTTGAACAACACATGGGAAGGTGTAAGCCCATAGATTTTTAATTTTATCGCGTTTGTCAGTTTTGAACTTTAGTTCTTTAACCTTTTCATCAGAATTTGTAAAAGCTTTAAAAAGCGCCTCCAGCAAATTGCCATCTTCTAAAAGGGTAACACGATCTTTCATGCTTTTATCTATCAAATAATCGATCTCGTAAACGCGTTTCAATATGTCCTGGGTTGTTATGTTTATTTCGTATTTTTTCATCAGATCTGAAAGCCATACAACATCTGGGAACACAAGTGTACCTCCGGCATCAAGCAGTATGTAAGGCTTTTTCATGCTTTTTTACCTCTGAGAATAAAATATTTCACAAAATCATTAACCACAAAAGAGAAAAATGCCGATATTCCTATAACTATGAGCGTATCGGTTATTGGAATTGGTTTAAGTCCAGGGAATCCAAACGTAACGAGCAAGGCGACAACTATCATGTCTATTAAAGTTATGTAAAAAAGTGATTTGCTCGGAAATGAATTCCAAAAATGACCTCTTTCTCTCACCACAAAGACAGTCATCATGCCAAAATAAAAGAGTATGCTAAAAGAAAAAGTTTTAAGTAATTCGTAATTCTTGGAAATTCCAAGAGGCCCAAGACCGATGTAAAGAATGGCAAGCGACTCAAGCACAACGAGTATACCAAGTATTATAGAGGATTTGACAAGTCCGGTTATGTTCCATGTATCCGGTGTTTTTGACCATCGCGCGTTGTCTGTTGATATCGAAAGTGTTACAAAATCTATGACAAAGAGCAAGAGTACGACGTCAAAGGCTGAAACTATGAAACGACCTGTCAGTAAAAAGGCTACAACGACAAAGACAACTATTTGAAAGGTCTTAACAACTTTGTTTAAGATCCACGTCAAAATTCTTTGATATATTTGCCTTCCGACCTTGACAAGATCGACTATATTTCCCAAACCTTCTCCGGTCAAAACGACACTTGCCGCTCCCTTTGCAACGTCCGTTGCACTGTTCACCGCTATGCCGACTTCGGCTTGCTTTAAAGAAGGCGCATCGTTGACACCATCACCTGTCATTCCGACTATGTGGCCTTTCTTCTGTAAACTTTTAACTATCGAATATTTGTCCTGAGGATATATTTCGGCAAATCCATCACTTTTCTCGGCTATGTCGGATGCTTTTTCAGGATCACTTTCGACTAATTTTTCAAATTCTTTTGAAGCGGTTATTGAATCGGAAAGTCCAACCTGCCTTGCTGTCTCTTTGGCTATTGGGAGTGCGTCACCCGTTAACATTTTAACGGATATTCCCAGACTCTTCAATTCACCTATCAATTTTTTTGCATCGGGTCTTGGCATATCGTAAAGTGCAACAAGACCAACAATTTTCAAAGATTTGTCATCTTCTCCCATCGCCACAGCAAGGGTTCTGTATCCCTTGATTGCGTATTCGTTGGTCTGCTGGTTTAACGCATTTACATCTGTGCCGACGAGATCGGCTATTATGTTGACGGCTCCCTTCACGACTTTGAAAGTTTTACCGTCTTTTTCTATCATCGCCTCTGTTCTTCTTGTCTTTGGATCGAACGGTGTAAAAGACTTTTGTTTAAATCCATCAAATGAAATTTTGCGATCGGATGCGGCACCGAGAAAGGCAAGATCTATCGCATCATGGTTTGCTTCCTGAGAAGCAAGCGCACCATACATCAAAGCTGTGTTCTCATCCACACCGTTCATCGGTATGATACCGGCCACAGAAAGTCTGTTCATCGTTATCGTACCCGTTTTATCGGAGCAAAGCGTGTCCATCGTCGCAGCATCTTCAGATGCGCTTAACCTTGTGACAAGCACTCCGCGTTTCACAAGTTCCATAGATCCTATTGCCATACTTATCGTGAACATCGCAGGCAATGCGACAGGAATGGAGGATGCCAAAAGTACGAGGGCCAAAGTGATGACATCGAAAAGATCTATCCCCAAAAATATTGAGACGACAAATGCAACCGCAAGCGCCACGCCAACGATTATCAAAAGCCATTTTACAACCGTCGAAATGACATCTTCCGTGTGAAGCCTTGGCTTTGCAACCTGAACAAGTTCGGTTGTCTTCCCGAAATAAGTTTTATTTCCCGTCAGCACAACGAGTGAATTAGATTCTCCGGATTTAACTATTGAGCCGGAAAAAAGCACATCGAATTTAGCCTTTGAAACTGTAAGAGATTCTCCAGTTAAGGCAGATTGATCCACTTCAATTTGACCGTCTAAAAGTTTAAGATCCGCGGGGACGAAATCACCTGCCCTTACCCTGACTATATCACCCGGTACAAGTTCGCGTGCAGGTATCAATTGCCATTTCCCATCTCTTAAAGTTCTCGCGTTTACTCGCAATTGCTGTTTTAAAGCATCAACAGCCTTTGAAGCACGTTGTTCCTGAAAAAAGCCAAGTACAGCGTTCAACAGTAACAAGGCTATGATGACGTACATATCGATCATCTTGTTAAGTATAACCGATAACACGATAACGGCCTCCAACATCCATGCCGTCAATCCCCAAAACTTTTTCCCGAAACTCAGGTATGGATTTGGTTTTTTCTCAGGGACTTCGTTATAACCGTAAGTCTTGATTCGTGCCTCAACCTCACTTGTCGCCAGTCCTTTGTTAACGTCTGTGTTAAGTTTTTTGACCAATTCATCGATTTCCATCTTTTGATAATCGATTTTTTCTTCTTTAACCACTTTTTCTTCTGCCGTAAAAAATCACCTTATTTCAATTTAATTTTGAAAATGCCTTTATAACTGTCGACATATCCTCGTCGAAAGTTTTTGTATCTTTTTGACTGCTATCGGATTCGATAAGTTTTTCAAGTAAATCATATCCGATCGTTATGTAATCAATACCTATGCCTATAAGAAAATTCAACTGCTCTGGCGTTTTGACACTGGCAGCGAGTACCTTTGTTCTTGATTTTGATAAGACGTTCATGATGGCTTTAACGTTTTCAGCGGCATTTCCGTAACTTTCCATTCTGTTGAAATAGATGGCCACATAATCAACATCCAAAGATGCCCACACTATCGCTTGAGATGGAGTGTAAACAGCCGTTGCACAAACACAGTAGCCGCGATCCACGAGTGATTTTGCCGTCATGACTCCACTTTGAACAGACGGCACTTTTATCACCAACCTTGACATATCGAGATTTTCAAGCGCTTCGATTGTGATATCAGGTTTTGTGGAAGAAATTTGGGCGAACACCTCTCCGTCACACATCTCGAGTAACTTTGAGTAAAATGACTTAAGGCTTTTATTTTCTTTCCATACCTCGGCTTTCTTCAAAAGGGTGGGATTTATCGTTACTCCATGCACATATCCGAGATCAAGTGCTTTTTTTATCTCCTCCATTTTTGCCGAATCAATGTAGAGTTTCATACCCATCATCTTCTTTCAAATTGGCCCAATTTATGGATATTTCTTCTGCCATTTTCCATCTCTGGTAAATTTTATCTATGTTTTCTTTGGGTTTAAAAAGTTCAAAGTCTTTTTTAAGATTTGTTATCTCTCCAATTTCATTTTTAATCCTTGCCATAAGAAAAGCACCGTAAGCGGTCATTTCATGAAATTTAGATCTTTCCACGTTTGTCTTTGTCGAATTTGAAAGTATCTGAATCAAAAGTGAATTTTTCGATCCGCCTCCATCAACTTTGATGTTGGAAACATCAAGACCGCTTTTTTTAAAAGTATCGATAACTTCAGAAACTGAAAAAGCCATCGATTCTAAAACTGCTCTAACGATATTCGAACGTGTATGAGAAGAACTGATGCCTAAAAAAAGCGATCGCGCATTTGGTTGCCATCTAGGAGATCCAAGACCATCAAGAGCCGGGATGAAATAAATCCCATCGCTTTTTACTAACTTTGAAAGTGCTTCCATTTCAACCTCATCTTTTAACAAAGAAATTCTTTTAAGCCAATTTACCGATTCACCACTTGACAGTACCGATCCTTCAAAAGCGTAAACCGTTTTTCCTCTTACAGACCATGCCACTGTTTTTAAAAGTCCATCCGAAGGAGGATTCTTTGAACTGCCGGTATTGGCAAGTATAAAAGCCCCTGTTCCATAAGTACATTTTACATCTCCAACTTTTACACACATGTTTCCAAGTAAAGAAGATTGTTGATCTCCAAGTACCGAAGATATTTTTCCATATTTGGAATTGCCGAAATCACCATTTGAATCGATGACCTCCGGCATAGAATCCATTGGAATGCCAAACACTTCAGAAAGTTCCTTGTCCCATTTCATTTCATTTATATTGTAGATCATGGTTCTTGATGCATTTGAAGGTTCTGTGAGATGGTTTCCGGTTAACTTCCAGATCAAGTAAGCATCTATTGTACCGAATTTAAGAGTGAATTTTTTGAGGCTATCCGAAACATCAGGTACGTTATCGATCAACCAAGACATCTTTGAAGCCGAAAAGTAAGGGTCAATCAACAATCCTGTCTTTGCCCTTACGACAGGTTCATAACCGTTCGATTTCAATCTTTCACACATCGCCTGTCCTCTTTTATCACGCCAGACAATTGCGTTGTAAAGTGGCAGGCCACTTTGCGAATCCCATGCAACAACCGTTTCTCTTTGATTTGTAATACCAACAATTGAGGGAGTACACCCGCATTGATCTATTGCGTCTTCTATGGCTTCGATTGTTTTAGAAAAGATTTCTTCCGCACTTTGTTCAACCCAACCTGAAATTGGATAAATCGTTTTTAAAGGCCTGTTAGAAGATGAAATTAAATTTCCCTCTTCATCAAAGATCATAGCCCTTGTACTTGTCGTTCCTTCATCCACAATCAAAAAATATTCCATTTTGCATGCTCCATTCAAGACAAATGCCGCTTTTACATTCTGTCTGACTTATCTTGGATAAAACCGATCTACCTATGGGATTTTCGATCCCGCCCAAATGGTAAGCAACGTGCATGTGAAGACATTTCACATGATTAAAGTCTCTTATTCCTCCCATTCCTCCTGTGAATTTTACCTTCAAAGCATCATCTTGTAAAAGATCTATCACGTCTTTCTTTGCAAGTTCATGGGCTTTTGTCTGTAGATTCGAAAATTCAGAAGATTTAGAAATCATCTCTTCATACCTCTTTATCCAGCCATCGGATTCCATTTTTGAAATTTCATCCCTTAAAAAAGGACAGGTAAGCCAATAAAGGGTTGGAAATGGTTTCCCATCCAAAAGCGGGTAAGACTTTATCACCGTTGGAAGTCCGTAAGAGCAGTATTTGACGACATCTAACGCATTTTCAGGTACCCTTCCAATTTGATTGGTTACAATTTTCATTTCTTCATTTGAAATCATGACTTCTGGAGCATCCTTTCAAGTGCTTCTTTTATTATCGAAAGGCCGATGTGATTTTCTCCTCCTCGTGGCAGGATGATATCGCAATCGTATTTTTGAGGCTCTATGAAACTTCTAAAGGCTGGAGCAACGAACCTTCTGTATTGAAAAATTATAGATTCGATAGATCTGCCGCGTTCCTTGGTGTCTCTTTCTATCCTTCTTATAAGTCTTTCATCTGCATCTTCATCAACGTAGATGGCCAGATCAAAAAGTTTTCTTATCTCTTTTTTGTATATGACAAGAATTCCCTCGACTATCGTCAATTCTTTGGGATCAACGTGAATGGTTCTTGACGTGTCTCTCCTGTAAGTTACAAAACTGTAAGTTGGAACTTCTATTGGTTTGCCATTCTTCAAATCTACAAGATGAGAAAGAAAAAGATCAAAATCAAAAGAGGCCGGAGCATCGAAGTTAACATTTCTTGGATCTACTCCCGGTTCGAGATCTCTGTAATAACTATCCATGTTAAGACATATCGATCTATCTGAAAACCTTTCTATTATCTTATTAGCGACTGTCGTTTTTCCTGCACCACTTCCGCCTATTATGGCGACAAATGTGCCCATAACTCACCTCAATTTTTTTGATTATAACATGTATTGCCTAATGTGACAAATATGCAAAAAAATAAATCCAAGACAAAAAAGCACATCTGTATCTTCATGTTGGAATAAGGAATTTTAGACGATTTAAATGCTATAATATCACGGTTGATGTACCTCCAATTTTAAAAAAGGAGCTGGATAAGAGATGGATGAAATGGTACTTGTCGTTGCTGCAAAAGACATCAACGAAGTGGTCAAAGAAGAAGGATTTGTGAATGTACCCATAGAAGAGATAAAAACTTTGACGGAAGAAAAGGGCTTTTTTGTCAAAAGAGATAGAGCCGAATCTGATGAATCTATCAGGCAACTTATACCGTACATCGTGATGCAAAATTCAGATGATCTCTACCTTATGGTCAAAAGGTTATCGACTCAAACTGAAAAAAGACTTCATGGTATGTACAGCATAGGAATAGGCGGTCATGTTAACGATCAAGATGAAGGCAACACACCATGGATGAAATTTCTTTCTGGAATGGAAAGAGAGATGAATGAAGAGGTTGTGATAAAGAAATCTTTTGAATGGCCAAAATACCTCGGTGTTATAAAAGAAGTGAGCACGTCGGTTAATAGAGTCCACCTTGGGATAGCCTTTCAAATAAAGGCTGATATCGAAGGTATAAGAGAAAAAGACAAATTTTCATGGGAATTTGCTAATTTGGCTGACTTGCTTTCAAAGTACGATATGATGGAAAGTTGGTCTAAATACGTGATAGACATGTTAGATAGCCATTTGTAAAGGAGATCACATGAAATTTGAAGATATAAAGGTAGGTATGGTTTTCGAGAGTGAAATGATCGTAGATGATAAAATGGTCATGGAATTTGCGAGAATAACCGGAGACGACAATCCGTTGCATATCGATGAGGAATTTGCCAGAAAAACGCAATTCGGAAAGAGAATAGCGCATGGAATGCTCATCGTTTCTTTGATATCAAAAGTCTTAGGAAGAGATTTTCCAGGACCTGGTACTGTTTACGTCTCGCAAATCGTAAAATTCAGAAAACCAGTTTACGTAGGAGATATGGTTAAAATTCACGTTGAAGTTAAAGATAAGAATCCAGACAAAAGGCGACTTTTCCTTTTGACGAACGTCACCGACGACGATAAAGAAGTCATAAACGGAGAAGCGGAAGTCTACATTCCGCAGTAACAAATGATATAATATTGGCAAATATCGAAGGGAGTTTTAAAGTGAAAATACTTAGCGGTATGCGACCAACCGGACATTTACACATAGGAAATCTCTTGGGGGCGCTTGATAATTGGTTTAAACTTCAAAACGATGGAAATGAATGTTTCTTCTTCGTTGCAGATTGGCACATGTTAACCACAGGCTATGAAGATATTTCCAAACTCTCAGAGATGACGAGAACGTTGGTGCGGGAATACGTTTCATCTGGAATAGATCCGCAAAAAAGTGTGATCTTTGTACAATCCGCGATAAAAGCGCATGCGGAACTTTTTCTCATTTTGTCGATGATAACTCCGTTAGGTAGACTGGAAAGGGTACCAACTTACAAAGAACAATTGAGAGAATTAAGTGACAGGGAAATAACAACTTTTGGGTTTTTGGGATATCCTGTTCTCATGGCTTCTGATATTCTCATATACGATGCCGAAGGAGTACCCGTTGGAGAAGATCAGACTTATCATCTTGAATTTACACGTGAAATTGCTGAAAAGTTCAATTCTGTTTACGGATCAACTCTTAAAGTACCAAAGGCTTTATTTTCAAAAACACCAAAATTATCCGGTACAGATGGGCGAAAGATGTCTAAAAGTTATGGTAACGTTATAAACATAGATTCGGATACTCAAGAATTGAAAAATAAAATAATGCCTATGCCCACCGATCCGGCGAGGGTGCACAGATATGATCCCGGAACTCCAGAAAAGTGTAACGTTTGGTATTATCATCTTGCCTTTGAAACGCCGAAGGAAAAACTTGATTACGTTCATTACGGATGCACACATGCAACGATAGGATGCATCGAATGCAAAAAAATTCTTATGGACAGCATGACGAAAAAGTTAGGACCTATTTGGGAAAAAATAGCATATTACAAAGCGCATGAAGGAGAAATAGACGATATAATTGCAGACGGAAACGAAAAGGCCAAAAAAAGCGCTGAAATGACAATGGAAAGGGTAAGAAAATCTTTGAACCTTTTATTCTGAGGTGATAAATGAATATAAATTTTCATTCCGGCAACTTTGAGGGATCTTTTGATTTGTTACTTTTTCTCGTCAGAAAACACAAAATGAATCCGCTTGATCTTAAAATATCAGAGATAACCGATGAGTTTGTCGCATACGTTGAAGGAATGGACAAAGTGGATATAGAGACGACTTCGGATTTCATACTGATGGCATCTACCTTGATGGAGATAAAATCCAGGATGCTTTTAAGCCCTTCGCGTGAGGTTATCGAAAAGCAAGAAGAAATCGCAAAACAACTTTATGAATACTCTCTGCTTAAGAAAACGATAGAAAAGGTTGAAAGCTTTTACGATCTTCATGTGAAGGAATTTGATATATCAATTTTGCCGTCTTTTTCCCGCGAAATGAATGATTCGCTTCCTTCAATTTTCATGAAAATACTCAACTCCGTTAGGCAAGAGATGAATTTGAGAAAAAGAGTTTACAGGATAACTAAAGACTTTTACTCTTTATCGAAGAAAATTGAAATGGTTAAATCGCTTATCATCAAAAGTAGAAAGATGAGAATACGCGATATAATCGGAATGTCGGAGGACAAACTTGAAGCGGTTGTTACTTTTGTGACGATTCTTGAACTTCTAAGGTTGAATTTCATATTCATCGATTCGGAAGAGACAGTGGTTATAAATGAAGCGTATCATGGCTGAGGTTGAGGCTTTGATCATGAGCGGTCATGGCCTTGCAATTCAGGATATCATTAGATTATCTGGAAGAAACAGGAATGAAATTCTTGAAACCATCGATCAATTACAGGAAGCATATTCACGTGATGATCATGGAATAGAACTCAAAAACGTGGCGGGTAAATACTCTTTTTTTACAAAAAACGAGTATTTTGATCTGGTTTCCAAGATAAGGAAAAAATCTGTAAGCGAGATCACCAATTCTCAGATGCAAGTGCTTGCAATAGTTGCTTACAATCAACCATTGACACTAAAAGAAATGGAGAAATTCAGGGGAAGCGCATGTACAAATCAGATCAAAGAACTCATATCCATGGGTTTAATCAAGAGAAAGAGAGATAAAACAAAAAAGGGAAATCCATACTTTTACGTGACGACTGAGAATTTTTTAAAAGTGCTTGGAATATCGAGTTTGTCCGATCTTAAGGAGGATTTTGTTGAGAATACAGAAATATCTGAGGATGTGCGGAATAACATCACGCCGGAAATCTGAAATGCTTGTCAAGTCCGGGAAAGTCAGCGTAAATGGATTTGTCACGTACGATTACATCGACGTTTCAAGTGAAGATGACATTCGAGTTGAAGGAAAAAAGGTGTCTTTTAAAAGTAAAGTATATTACATGTTTAACAAGCCGAAGGGATATATAACCACCAAAAACGATCCTCAAGGTCGAAAGACGATCTTCGATCTTTTAAATATGGAATGCGACGTTTTCCCAATCGGAAGACTTGACACTGGTACTGAAGGCCTTTTACTTTTGACTAATGATGGAGATCTTGCCCAGAAATTGCTACATCCAAGATACGAAGTTCCAAGGATCTATGAGGCTGTAATTAATTCTCAAATCGATAACGATCAGATAGAAGATTTAAAAGGTGGAATTTCCCTTCCATATGGTTACACGGCGAAAATGAAGGTGAGAATTTTGTCTGTCGATGATAAAAGTACTAAAATCAAAATAGAGATAAAAGAAGGGAAAAAGAGAGAAATTCGAAGGACATTCAAATTTTTGGGTCATCAAATCGTTTCGCTCAAAAGAATTTCTTTTGGTCCTATAAAAATAGATGCCCATCTTAAAGCAGGTGAATACAGGATGTTGAATGATTTTGAGATAAAACAACTGATCGAATACGTTAAAACAGAAAATGAGACCCAAAATGGGTCTCATCGTAAAACTGTTGAGGGGGGATAGGGGGTATCCACTGTCAGATAGATGATAGCATATCGATTATGTCTTTTTGATTATGTAATAAACAAAATGTTGTGAAAATATAATTGCTTTGGAAAGGAGAATAGATTTATGAAAAAAAATATTTTCATCCTCTTCATCTTTTTAAGTATCTTTGTCTATTCATCAGTTTCATTTGCGATGCCAGTAGATCAAAATGGCATAAACATGCTTATAGGTGCTCAGAACAGTGTCGAATTGTACAGAGAATACGGAGATGTGTCCGGTCTTAATCAGGCCATAGCGCAAATGAACCTTTTTCTTTCTCAGTACACTGAACCATCTCAATATGTCGGCCAGGCTTATGAAACTTTAGGTGATGCTTATTATCTCCTCAAAAATTATCCCCAGGCTATAAAATCTTACGGTATGGCTGTCCAGTACCTTCCACAGAATTCTGCCGATTACGAATATTCGATTTATTCTTTGGGATACTCTTACATGGAAAGTGGAGACAGTTCAAATGCCATAAAATATTTCTCGATGCTTTACACGTCTCAAACTTACGGTGATGAAGCAAAGGTGCTTGTCGGAGGAATATATTTCAATCTTGGTCAATATTCACAGGCTACCTCTGTTTTGAACACCGTTCAATCAAATCAATGGAAAGCATGGGCTTATTATTACAAAGGAAGAGTCAATTTCAATCTTGGAAATTATTCTCAAGCCATTTCTGATTTTCAACAGGTCCCGCAATATACCAACGACTTAAACGTTATTGAGCCGTCTGTTTACTATCAATCTTACTCTTATTTGAATTCAGGCAAAATTCAAAATGCCATAGATACCGCTTCCAATGCTCTAAAATCTTATTCTCCTACGAGTTGGACTTTTGATCTTTACATGATTCTCGGCCAATCTTATTACGAAAACGGCCAGTACAAAGAAGCAATGGCCACTTTTCAAAACGCCTCTCAGATTCAACATGGCACTTCAAGTTATTACGCTTTAAATGCCAAGGCATGGGCCGAGTATAAGATGGGAAATTACACGGATGCGATATCCGATTGGGAGAATGTGCTTAACAACTCCACAAATTTGGAATTGGCCTTCAATGCGGGCATCAATGCGGGCAACACGTTAAGAGAGAACAAGAATTTCAACAGTGCCATTACCCTTTACAAACAGATGGAGACTAAATTTCAATCTTACATAAATCAGATAAATCTTGAAGAAGGAAAGACTTACCTTGAAAGTGGAAATTACCGGCAAGCCACAACGATATTCACAAATCTCTCAAAACTTTCGGAACCGCTGAAAGATTCCGCGATATACTGGCTTGCTTACACGTACAATCTTGAAAGCAATTATTCTCTTGCCATTTCAACTTTGTCAGGTCTTATACAAACGACTCAGAGTTCTGATACAAAAGCAAGTGCTTACATGCTTGAAGGTGATATTTATGCCAAAGCCTCTCAATATACTGATGCGATAAAGGCTTACAAAAATGCGATAAATTTTGGTAATCAAACGACAAAACTTTCAGCCGAATATAACCTTGGTTTGATGTATTACAACAATTCGGACTACAAAGATGCAATAAATCAATTTTCTCACGTGATAAACAACAGGACCATCGATCCAAACACGGCCCTCAATGCTGCTTATTACCTCAGCCAATCGTATGTTAGTTTGAAAGATTATAATTCTGCGATAGCAACCTACGATTGGATTACAAAATACGATTTTCAAGATGTTTACAGATCATCTGTTTACGTTCTTAAAGCCATCGCAATGGGTAAACTCGGCCTCTACGCGCAAATACCTGCTTACGTAGATTCTGTGTTGCAAGCGTATCCAAACATATCTACAAAAAATGATTTGCTTTATTACAAGGCAAATGCTTACATGAAGACAAACGATCTTCCGAAGGCTTTTTCCATAGCAACCTCTCTTTCAAATCAGAACACTTCGAACGATGCCAAAGGCGGTATTTTGTACATAGAGGCAAAATATTATCAATCGATAAATGATATGAAAAACGCTGAAAAGTACTTAAAAGATGTTTATATGTTGTATCCCTCAAGCAGTGCGGCACCAACTGCCGCTTACGATCTTGGAAATCTTTTCTATTCTTTGCAGGATTATTCAAATGCAAAAGATGCGTTTTTTGCGCTTGTTTCTCTTTTCCCCTCAGATCAAAGAGTACCCGAAGCGCTCTACTACATAGGCCTTTCTTATGAAAATATCGGTCAGGCAAGTAATGCTATCCAGGTTTACAATTCGTTGATCTCAAAATTTCCAAATTCACCTTATTCATCCAAAGCTCAAGCCAGACTTTCTGTGCTTGAAAAGCGGTGAAACTGATGAAAATTCTGTATTTTTTCATTCTGATCAGTGGATTGAGCACGTTGGTTTTGGCCGTACCTATAAATCTTGAGATAAACGCAAATTATTATTCCCACACACTTGAGTTTACCGGCACTTTTGCGGCAACGAATGTTGGCGTTAATCTGATCCCTAAAAATTTCGTTTCATCACAAATTTCGACTTCATCTTCTGTGACCGGAGTTTCTTCTCTCATCATTCAACCTGCAAGAAATAACTTTGCACTTTCGACACTCAATGGTACAAATTTTCCTGCCAAAACTTTCCAAAAAAGTCAATACAATTTCTCCATCGATAATTCAAGTGAAATAGGTTTTAATTTTGAAACGCCTATTCTCTCGGGATTGATGAATTACAATTATAATCAAGCAAAAATGTCGAATTTGTCTTTGGGTTTCAACATAGGATCACTTTCAACACTCGGTTTTGTGAATTCAAAGTGTTCAAGCATCTCGCTTACATTTCCGAACGGGTTTTCCGTTGAAGGTAATTTGACAGATCAATCCACCACATCGATAAGCGCAAATCTACCGATTAACCTTGGAAGTTTTATCTTTGACGTCGGAGGGCGTTACATCGTGCCGTCGCAATTTAAGCCTAAATTGTATGCTTTTTACATGGGTAATGATTTGATGCCTTACGCCATGTACGATACAAAATCGACACCGACGATCACCGCCGGCCTGAATTCAAGTGCTTTTTCATTTTACGGTAAAATGACTCTTGTTTCAACACCACTTTACTCAATTGGATCGAGTTACAGAAGTCCTTTAGGCGTTTTGGGAGCGGATTTTTCAATTCAATCATCGCAAAATTACTGGGTTGATGGAAATTTCAGTTCCATACCTTTTGGATTTAGTTTCTTGCAATTTGGTATAGGTGGTGATGTAAAATTAGAAAATAGCGGTACTTATCTTTTTAACATTTACACTTTGGCGAATTTGAATGTGTTTTCTACGAACGTCGAAAGTTGGTTTGGCCTTCGCGGTGAAGGTGGAGCACCTGTTTATTATTACGGAATGGATGTGAACTTTTGAGTGCGTTGGAATACGATCTTTACGTTAAAATCGATGAATTCGATATTCATATGATCAATTACATGCTTGAGGCTGAAGACAATCTTTTGAACGTGAGAAATATCGATTCGAAATCAAATCTGTTGAAAATAGTCGTTGTGGATACGGACCTTCCGGATATGTTGAAATTGTTAAATTATTTGAAAGATGAACTTCATCTTGAAGTGGTGAAATATGGGCCGAGTCTTGGAGTTCTTTAGAAAACCTATACCACGGGAACATTTCAAATCTCTTGATGAAATACCTTACGACAGACTTAAATTGTGGGGTTTCGAAGTTATAATATTCGATTACGACAACACTTTAGCCCCGTTTCTGCATCAAATTCAAAATGAAGTGCTAAGTTTGTTGAAAAATCTTATCAAGATGGGTTTCAAAATTGTGGTCGTGACGAACGCGTCCTATGGAAGAACAAAAAAATTGAGAAGTGAATTACCGGAAATAAAGGTTTTTGCGAAGGCAAAAAAGCCAGGATTAAAGGTTTTAAAGTCGGCTCTTAAAACTGTGAATGCGCCTCCTTCCAAAGTTGTATTCGTGGGAGATCTTTTCTTTACGGACATAATCGCCGGCAACAGGATGGGAATGTATACCATAATGGTTGAACCTTATCCGGGAGTAGGGATTGCTTTAAGCATAATCGTCTTGCTCGAAAAGATATCCTATTACTTTATCTTTTATACATTTGGGTGGCTTTTCAGAATCGGAGAACTGATTTCTCCAAATGAATGGGCCGATACCGTATTCGATGTCAATTACGATTTTTTGATTTCAAAGGGCATAAAACTTTTTGTCTTTGATATGGATGGTACTTTGACAAAATGGAGATCAAATCAAGTTGACGCTAAAACTTTGAATTTACTCAAAAGTCTTTCCAGATCAAGTAAAGTTGTAATTTTGTCAAATGGTAATTCCCCATCTCTTGATGTGATCGTCAAAAATAAAATAGCGGTTTTTAAGCACGCACATAAGCCTTTAACGACCAAAATGATGAGGATAATGAAAAGGTACGGGGTATCAAAAAAGGAAGTTGCGGTTATAGGAGATCAGCTGTTTACAGATATATTGATGGCAAATCTTGCGGGTCTTTATTCTATAAAAATTAAACCGATTTCAAAAGATGAGATGTGGTTTACCAAATTTTTGAGAATG
Source organism: bacterium (assembly GCA_021800445.1). Lineage (GTDB taxonomy): Bacteria > Thermotogota > Thermotogae > Mesoaciditogales > Mesoaciditogaceae > Athalassotoga. The sequence continues at coordinate 44,399 of JAJYYZ010000002.1, forward strand.
CTTGAGCGATTTGTGAGGCCCTTTACAAGGAAAAAACCTTCAATTGGATCAGGCGATGAATGGAAAAGTGTTGGAAATCAAATATAATCGGAGGTAAAGTCATGGCAGAAAAATTTTTAATCACCGGTGGTGCTGGTTTTATAGGTTCAAACGTTGTTGATGAATTGATTAAAATGGGAAATGTTCCGATCGTCGTGGACGATTTGTCGACTGGAAATAAGACCAATCTTTCTTCAAATGTCGTATTTTATGAATGTGATGTAAGAAATAAAGCACAACTTGAAAAAGTTTTTCAAGCGGAAAGACCAAAATATTTGATTCATACCGCTGCTCAAATTTCTGTCTCAAAATCCGTAAGAGAGCCATTTTACGATGCAGAAGTGAACATCATGGGAATGATAAATTTGCTTGATCTTTCTGTAAAGTACAGCATTGAAAAGTTTGTATTTTCTTCCTCGGGAGGAGTTATGTACGGTGAAGATCCTAAAATTTATCCGACTCCCGAAAGCGTGTGTCCAGATCCTCTTTCTCCTTATGGCATAGCAAAGTTATCATGCGAAAAATATCTTAAATTCTATCAAAAAGAGTTCGGGCTGAGATACACCGCATTGAGGTACGGGAATGTTTACGGTCCAAGGCAAAACCCTGATGGCGAGGCCGGAGTGATTGCCATATTTGCAAAGAAGATGCTCAGAGGAGAACAAGTGACTATAAATGGAGACGGAGAGTACGTTAGAGATTACATTTACGTTAAAGATGTGGTTGTGGCGAATATAAAAGCCATTGAATTTGGAGATGGAGAAAGTATAAACATTGGCACAGGCACGGGAAAAAGTGTAAATGATGTTTTTAGAACTTTAAAATCGAGGATAAATTACATTCTCGATCCCGTTTACGGACCTGCAAGATCTGGCGATCTCAGAAAAAGTATTCTGGAAAATTTGAAAGCAAAGAACATTCTCCGCTGGGAACCAACTTACGATTTTGAGAGAGGAATTTCAGAAACAGTTTCATATTTTGAAGGAAGGAAATAAATTGCAAGGAAGTTTATGGAATGACGAACCTTTAGCCTTGAAATTGAGGCCAAAGAGTTTTGAAGAGTTTATAGGGCAAGATCATCTCTTGTCGATTGGCATGCCCTTAAGGGAAGCGATAGAAAACGATAATCTCTACAGTGCGATCCTTTATGGCCCTCCCGGATGCGGAAAAACCTCCCTTGCCGAAGTGATAAAACATCTTACGAAAAAAGAGTTCAAACATTTCAGCGCTGCAAATCAAGGAGTGGGGGAACTTAAACCTTTAATGGAAGAAGCATCTGAACTTTTCAAAAGGGCAGGTAAGCAGACGATCATATTTGTGGATGAAATACATAGATTTAACAAGTCTCAGCAGGATACGCTTTTGCAATCTGTGGAGTCTGGATCTGTGATATTAATCGGCGCGACCACTGAAAATCCAAGTTTTGAGATAAATCCGGCTTTGCTTTCAAGATGCCATGTTTTTGTCTTCAAACCGCTCTCAAAAGACGATGTAAGAAAAATCATAGAGAAAGCGTTGAAATTCGAAAAGATAACTTTTGATGATCTGTCAATCGATATCATTTCCAATTTAAGTGGTGGAGATGCAAGAATGGCTTTAAATATGGTTCAGGAAGCGATCGAATTCACAAAAAGGCGCGGCGGAGATTCGGTTTCTTCCGATAAAATTGAATCTATCTTGCAAAAGGCAGTTCCAAGATACAGAAAGCATGCGGATGAACATTACGATTTTATCTCGGCCCTTCACAAAAGTATGAGAGGAAGCGATCCAGATGCAGCGGTATATTACCTTGCAAAAATGCTTGAGTCTGGTGAAGACCCTCTTTACATAGCAAGAAGGGTTGTGAGATTTGCTTCCGAAGACATCGGTCTTGCAGATCCAAGGGCCTTGAACGTGGCGATAGACGCCTATCAGGCTTCTAATTTCATAGGGATGCCTGAATGTACGACTGCTCTTGCAGAGGCGGTTATATATTGCGCTGTGGCTCCCAAAAGTAATTCCACGTACCTGGCTTATTTAAGTGCTGCCAAAGAGGCGCGCGCTAATCCATTTGAAGAGGTTCCTTTGAAGATAAGAAATGCGCCTACCAACCTCATGAAGGAAATGGGATATGCCCAAGGGTACGTGTATCCACACGATGTCGAAGGTGCGTTCTTGATAGAAAATTATCTTCCCGAAAGGCTGAAAGGACATGTTTTTTACACGCCATCGAATAGAGGCCTTGAGTCTAAAATTAAAGAGAAACTTGAAACTTTATGGAAAGATTTTAAAAAATGGGAGGCAAAAAATTGAAAAAAATACTTTTTTGGTCCATAGTGACGGCAGTTATCGTGGCTATTTACTTCTTTTTAAAAGTCACCTTTTCAGGAAGTCTTGTACTTGATCCCTATCTTATAAATAATTCATTTTTACATGTTAAATGGTATGGTGTTATCATAGGCTCATCTGTTGTGGTGGCATATTTGCTTGTAAGAAATCAACTGCTTAGAGAAGGTGTAAAAGAGGACGAATTTATAATAGCAATGGTTGTGGCAATTCCATTTGCCGTTATAGGAGGAAGATTATTTTACGTTGCTTTTACATGGAATGAATATTTCAAATATCATATAAACCAAATTTTGGAGCCATGGACTGGTGGGATGGCAATCTTTGGAGCCTTGATTGGAATGTTTTTTGGAGGATGGCTTTACCTTAGGCTTAACAAGAATGCATCTTTTAAGTATCTTCAAGCGATGGATGCACTTGGCATGGTGCTTCCATTCGCGCAAGGTATGGGAAGATGGGGAAATTTTTTCAATCATGAAGCGTACGGTGTACCGACAAATCTTCCTTGGAAGATGTTTGTTCCACCTCTGTATAGAATGCCTGGATACGAGAATTTCGCTTTTTTTACCCCGACTTTCATATATGAAGGAATCGGAGACTTCTTGATCTTTTACATTCTTTATGAATTCACGAAAAAATACAGAATGAAATATGGTCAAACTTTTGCTTTGTATCTTTTACTTTATCCAACTTTGAGAATTTTCGTTGAATCTTTAAGGCTTGACAGCCTTTGGCTTTACTCTCTTAGAATAGATCAAGTTGTACCTGTGATCTTCATAATATCTGGTGGACTTTTATTCGCATGGATTAAACGTAACGGTTTGATGATCAAGGAGGCTTAAATTTGTCACTTTACATTTTTGATGGTACCGCTCTTGTCTACAGAGCCTATTACGCGCTTCCACCGCTTTCAACCTCTGATGGTAAACCAACGGGGGCAGTACTTGGTGTGGCAAAAATGCTTTTGAAATTCATACGGGAGCATGTAAAGCAAAATGACAGTCTTGTATTTGTTATGGATTCAAAGGTTCACACTTTTAGACACGTACTTTTTGAGGCTTACAAGGCTAACAGAGCTCCAACTCCTGAAATGATGGTGGATCAATTGCCTTACATAGAAAGGTTGATAGAAGGCCTTAAAATACCTCTTTTAAAGGGAACAGGATATGAGGCTGATGATGTTATAGCGACAATCGTTAAAAAATTTTCTCCCACTCTTGACCAAATATATGTTGTGACGGGAGACAAAGACCTGCTTCAACTTGTCGAAGGTAACGTAAGAGTGTTGAGATTCGCTTCTCTTGGTATCTCAGATCTTCTTGAGTATGACGAACAAATGGTGGTTAAAAAATATGGACTTAAACCATCACAAATCGGGGATTATCTTTCTCTTGTTGGAGATGCATCTGATAACATCCCCGGAGTCAAAGGCATAGGTGACAAAAGTGCGGTGGAATTGCTGAGTACCTATGGTACCGTCGAAAATTTGTACGTCCATCTTGATGAACTTCCAAAGAGATATTCAAAGTTACTTATAGATGGAGAATCTAACATGAAACTCTCAAAAGAACTTGTAACTTTATCTTCAGATGTACCAATATCTGTCGATCTCATGCCTTACAGCGGCCCGGATAAGAGAAAACTTTCCAAACTTTTCGATGAACTTCAGTTTAATGCTCTTAAAGCAGAGTTCGATCTCTATGACAGACAGAGTTCAGATTCCAATTACATCACCGTCAATTCAATCGAGGCATTCAAAAAAATTTCAGAAGTTTTTTCGAAAAAAGGTACCTTTGCCTTTGACACCGAAACAACATCGTTGGATCCTTTTTCGGCAAAGCTCGTTGGCATTTCTCTCTCGGATGGATCAAACAGTTATTACGTTCCGATTGGTCACAAGAATGGGCAAAATGTAGGTCAAGGATCACTCGAAATTTTAAAATCTTTACTTGAAAATCAAAATCTGAAGATAATAGGACAAAATTTAAAGTACGATCTCGAAGTCATGATCAATCACGAAATAAAATTTGATCCGCACTTTGACACGATGATAGCGGCTTACCTGCTGAATCCAAACGAAAGAAGATTCTCTCTTGAAGATCTCGGCATGAGATACCTTAATTATGCAGGCATCTCTTACGATGAAGTCACAAAGGGAAAAAATTTTGAAAATGTCTCGATAGAGGATGCAACAAGGTATTCTGCTGAAGACGCGGAGATGACTTACAAACTTTACGATGTTTTGAATAAAAAACTTTACGATCGGGATCTTATAGATCTTTTTTACAAAATAGAAATGCCACTTGTCAAAGTACTTGCAAAAATGGAAATGAACGGTGTTTATGTGGACAGAGAATTTCTTCAAACTCTTTCTCAAGATTACGATTTGAAGTTGAAAAAGATAGAAGAAAAGATTTACGATCTTGCAGGAGGTATGCCATTCAACATAAACTCACCAAAACAACTTTCGGAGGTACTCTTTTCAAGACTCGGACTTAAACCACGGAAAAAAACTTCAACAAAGGCTTTTTCAACCGATGCCGAAGTACTTGAAGATATGAAAGATGAACACCCGATTATTTCGATGCTGCTTGATTATAGAAAATATTTCAAATTGAAATCGACCTATATAGATGCACTTCCGAAATTGATAAACTCAAAAACAGGACGGCTTCATACTTCTTTTAATCAAACAGGTACATCCACGGGTAGACTTTCAAGTAGCGAACCTAATTTGCAAAACATTCCGGCGAGAAATGAAGCAGGACTTGAAATAAGAAAATCCATACGCGCCCAAGAAAATGACTGGAAAATAGTAAGTGCCGACTATTCTCAAATAGAATTGAGAGTGCTCGCACACGTGAGCGGAGATCCAGCACTTATAGAGGCTTTTAAAGATGATCAAGACATTCATGCCATCACGGCCTCCAAAATATACGGGGTGGATCAAAACCAGATAACTTCGGACATGCGCAGAATCGGTAAGATGGTCAATTTTGCCATAACCTACGGGATAAGTGCTTATGGACTTGCCAGAAGACTTGAAATATCCACACAGAGTGCCGATGAAATCATAAAACATTATTTCGCAAACTACCCGCAGGTCAAAGCATACCTTGATAACACCATTGATTTTGCCATGAAAAACGGATATGTCGAAACGATCTTTGGAAGAAAAAGAGACATTCCGGAATTGAAAAGTTCCAACAGGAACATCGTTGAAGAAGGAAAAAGAATGGCGATAAATGCTCCCATTCAAGGAAGTGCCGCGGACATAATAAAACTTGCGATGATAAACATAGACAAAAAGATAAAGAAAATGAGATCGATGATGATCCTTCAAGTGCATGATGAACTCGTTTTTGAGGTTCCGCAGGCAGAGATCGATGTGATAGAGCAAATTATCAAAGAATCGATGGAAAATGCTTTTAACATGAAGGTGCCACTTAAGGTGGAAATTGAGGTTGGGGAAAGTTGGTGATAAAATGTACAAGAAGGTTTTGATTGCCGTTGACGGATCCGAAATTTCAAAAGTTGTTTTTGAAAGGGGAGTCGAGATATCCAAAAGAGAAGGTTCGCAAGCGGCCGTTATAGCGGTTGTGGACACCACGACGATGTACAATTTCGCCGCTGCGAGTGAGATGAATCCGTCATTTTTGAACGTTCAAGCGCAAGTTCTAAGAGATCAGGAAATGGCCATGAGAAAGTTCATATCAAGTTTAAAAGAATATTGCGATTATGGATTTGAAGAAGAGATAAGGACTGGAATTCCGAACAAAGAAATAATCGCTTACGCCGAAAAATGGAAAGCGGATTTACTTGTTGTGGGAAGTTACGGAAAGGGCGGATGGGTCTCTGAATTTCTTTTTGGAACGACGGCAGAAAAACTTATAAGGATGGCAAAAACAGATGTACTTGTCATAAAATGCAAGGGAGAAAAGGAATGAAAATTTTTTTCAAAACGTATGGATGTCAGATGAACGTTCATGATACCGAAGTAATGAAGGGATTGCTTGTAAATTCAGGCCATACGATCGTTACGGAACTAAAAACGGCAGATCTTGTCGTGATTAACACCTGTGCCGTAAGAGGAAAATCCGAAAACAAAGTTTACAGTTTGATAGGAAGGCTTAAAAAAGGTGGATACAAAGTTGGAATAACCGGATGTGTTGCACAGGCCATGTCCAATAAATTGAAAAATTACGATGTTGAATTTATAATAGGGACAAGGGCAATAACATCTATAATTAAAGCAGTTGAGGGAACAAAAAAAATTGACCTTGAAGATCATATATGTGAAGTAAATGCCACGACACCGGCTTTGAGAAGACAGAAAAAACATGCATGGGTAAATATAATAGCCGGATGTGACAAATTTTGCACTTATTGCATTGTCCCTTACACAAGGGGAAGGGAACTTTCAAGGCCTCTCGAAGATATAGTTGATGAAGTTAAGTCACTTGCGTCACAGGGATACAACCAAGTGACATTTTTAGGCCAGAACGTCGATTCTTATGGAAAAGATATGGATAACACGTCTCTCGCCAAATTGCTTGAAATTTCTCAGCGAATAGAAGGTATAGAAAGATTTTGGTTTTTAACCTCGTACCCTTCAGATGTAACAACCAAATTGATCGATACTGTGGCAAAATATCCCAAACTTTCAAAAAATTTCCACATTCCCGCTCAATCCGGTAGCAACAGAATACTTAAAAAAATGAACAGAAGATACAGCCGATCGGAATACTTGGAACTTGTAAATGAAATAAGATCAAAAGTCGAGGGTTCAACGATTGGCGGTGACATAATAGTTGGCTTTCCGACGGAAACAGATGAAGATTTTGAAGAAACTTTATCTCTTGTTAAGGCCGCAAGGTACATTCGATTGAATGTAGCTCCGTATTCGCCGAGATTTGGAACCGTCGCTTCAAAATTTTATCCTGACGATGTACCTTATGAGGTGAAAAAAATCAGAATTGCAAAGTTAGCCTCACTTCAACATGATATAGAAAAATCGCTTAACGAAAAGAGCGTAGGACAAGAAGTTGAAATCATGATAGAAGGTAATTCTGCCGGAAGATCTTATGGAAGAACGATCGACAACAGAATGGTTTTTGTAAACGATAAAATACCCGAAGGTGAAATTTTAAAAGTTAGGTTAACCGCTTTTAAATCCGGTACACTTTATGGCCAGATCAGGAAGGTGTCAGTCTTTGCCAAATGATCTAACTCCAATGATGGTACAATATACCAACCTTAAAGCACAATATCCGGACTGTGTGTTACTTTTCAGGCTCGGCGATTTTTATGAGACTTTTGACGATGATGCTCGATACGTGTCAAAAGTGCTGGGGCTTGTTTTGACACATCGGAGTGATCATCCAATGGCCGGTATTCCTTATCATGCGCTTAATCTATATCTGAAAAAACTCATAGAAAATGGCAACAAAGTTGCAATTTGCGATCAATTGGAAGAGCCGGCATTGGCTAAAGGAATTGTCAAAAGAGACGTCACGAGAGTTGTAACGCCTGGCACGATAATAGAAGACGATGTACTTACGGTGGCAAACAACTACATCGCTTCCTATCACAAAGGCGTAACCGCGCTTATCGATATATCCACGGGTGATTTCTTCGTTGATCCTTCTGAAGAAGCGATAGAAAAGTATAATCCCAAACATATCATACATCAAGGAGATCTGAAGACGATCAACGGTATTTTCACTGAAAGAGTTGAAGATTGGTACTTTGATTCTAAAAATGCCGATAACGTGCTTAAAGATCAATTCGGTGTCGAAGATATTTCTTTTCTTGAACTTACAAAAGAAGAAAAAACTGTCGCGGCAGCAATTCTCAAGTATCTTCAAATAACTCAAAAAAGATCGCTTGACAACGTGAAAAGGCCCGTTAAGTTGAGAAGAAAAGACAGAATTTTTCTCGATACTCTTACCATCTCAAATCTTGAAATAACAAAATCCACAGGTTTATCGCTTTATTCTCATATGAATAGAACCGTTACAAGTATGGGGCAAAGAATTTTAAGAAGGGAGATCATCTCACCTCTTGTGGATCAGATACAGATAGAAAAAAGGCTTGATCTTGTTGAATTTCTCACGCTTCATCTTACCGAACTCGAATCTTTGAGAAAGACTCTATCGAGAATACAGGACATTGAAAGGATAATTTCAAGAATGACTTACGCTGCCGCCACCCCATCTGATGCGGTATCTTTAAGAGAAAGTATCGAATCTTTTCATGACGTCGATAAATGGATAAAGGAAAATTCGATCTTCTCGAATTATTCTCTCGATCCGGTCGATGATCTTTTCTCTCTTTTGAAAAGCGCAATTGCAGAGGATCCTCAAGGCGATGTGGGAAACGGTAAAGTTATAGCCGATGGATTTTCAAAAGCCCTTGACGAGGCAAGATCTATCCTTGACGATATCGATGGGTACATAAAAAAATATGAAGAAAGAGAAAGAAACAAGATTGGAAATAAGGTTAAAATTGGCTACAGTTCTGTTTTTGGCTATTACATAGAAATTTCGAAGGGATACAAAGGAGAAATTCCTCCAGAATATGTTAGAAAACAAACACTTGTCAATGCCGAGCGTTATACGACACCTGAACTTAGCGAAATGGAAAAACATGTTCTTCAAGCAAATGAAAATGTGACACGTCTCGAAATAGAATGCTTTGAAAAAGTGCGTAACGCGGTGCTTAAAGATAAAGATAAAATCCTTGAAAATGCGGCTAAAATAGCATTTATTGATATGATCTCTGCCTTTGCATGGATGGCCGTTCAAGAGAATTACGTTAGGCCCTCATTTGATTCGAGTGTTAAAATAAGAGATGGACGTCATCCAATCGTGGAAAAAATGGTAAATGAATTCATTTCAAATGATCTTGATATGGATGAAAAAAAACACTTTGTTGTTCTCACAGGTCCTAACATGTCTGGAAAATCGACTTTTATCCGTCAGATAGCGCTTATCGCGATCATGGGTCAAATGGGTGCTTTTGTTCCTGCCCGAAACGCTCAATTGAAGATTTTTGATAGGATTTTCACGAGAATAGGTGCAAGAGACGATATCACGTCAAACAAAAGCACTTTTTTAGTTGAAATGTCAGAAGTTTCTACCATATTGAACTTTGCGACAAAAGATTCTTTGGTGATTTTGGACGAAATAGGTCGCGGGACGAGCACCTTCGATGGTTTAAGCATAGCGTGGGCCGTTTCAGAATATATTTCTCAGAAAGTAGGTGCTTTTACCATTTTCGCAACTCATTACAACGAACTTTCAGAACTCGAAAAGATATATTCAAATATTTACAACTTAACGATAAAGGTTTTAGAAAAAGATAAAAACGTGCTTTTCCTGCACAAAGTGATATATGGGACTGCTGATAAAAGTTACGGAATAGAAGTTGCAAAAATTGCCGGAATTCCGACCGAGATTGTCGAAAGGGCATATCAAGTTGCAGAGGCCATATCATCAGCGAGTCATATAGAAAAGGGTGTAAGATTTTTGACATCGGGAGAGGTTGAAAGTATCAAGAAAAAGATCAAAAGTGTGAATGAAGATCAAATCGGTTTTTTCGAAAATAGAGGAGGATCAAAATGAAAAGGATAGCAGTTATGACAAGTGGTGGAGATGCGCCGGGAATGAATGCAGCTATCAGAGCAGTTGTTAGATATGGTGTAAGCAAAGGACTTGAGGTTTACGGGATAATGAGAGGATACGCAGGCCTTCTCGAGGATGACATGAAAGTGCTTAATTTTTCAGATGTTGGAGGAATAATGGAAAGAGGAGGCACCATCCTCAGAACTGCAAGATGCCAGGAATTCAAAGTTGACAAAGGACGCCAGGAAGCCTACAAGATTCTTAAAGATCATGAAATAAAAGGACTTATCGTGATAGGTGGCGATGGAAGTTTAAATGGTGCCGCGCTTGTTGCGGCTGAAAGTGATATCAAAGTTATTGGATTGCCGGGCAGCATAGACAACGATATATCCGAGACTGACATGTGCATAGGGGTTGACACCTGTTTGAACACGGTTGTTGAAAACATTCAAAAACTCAAAGATACCGCTTCTTCTCATGAAAGGGCGTTCATAGTCGAAACGATGGGAAGGAATTGTGGATACATAGCCCTTATTTCGGGTTTGACAACTGGGGCCGAGGCAATACTCATACCAGAAGTCAAGGTTGATTATCAAGCACTTGGAGATAAATTGCTTGCAGGAAGAAAACGCGGAAAGATAAATTCCATCGTCGTTGTTGCGGAAGGAGCGGCAAGCGCTTACACCGTCGCTCGTCATCTCGAAAACAGAACTGGATACGAAACGCGTGTGACAATTCTCGGCCACATTCAAAGAGGAGGTTCTCCTTCGGTTTCAGACAGATTACTGGCCTCTCGCATGGGATCGGCCGCGGTTCAAGCCTTCATAGATGGTCAATCAAATGTCATGATAGGAATTCAAGGGAACAACATCGTTTCTGTCGATCTCAACAGGGCACTTCAAAAGAAAAAAGAACTTGATTTGAGCCTTTACGATCTTGCGAACACTTTATCCTAAGGAGATCTTTAAAATGAGAAAAACAAAAATAGTTTGTACCATAGGACCTGTGACTTTAAAAAAAGAAATGTTGGAGTCTCTTGTGAGAACAGGGATGAACGTGGCAAGGTTGAATATGTCTCACGGAACGCACGAAGAGAAAGCGCAAACCGTTCAAGACATAAGAGAAATAAGAAAAAGACTTGGCCTGCCGGTTGCAATTCTTATGGATATAGAAGGGCCAAAGTTAAGAACTGGAAAATTAAAGACAGAATACGTTGATCTCAAGAAAGGTTCTAAACTCGTTTTGACCGTTGATGATGTGCTTGGCGATGAGAACAAAATTTCTGTAAGTTATCTCGGACTTCCGAAAGATGTAAAATCCGGTGATACGATCTTTTTAAACGATGGACTTATAAATCTAAAAGTCTTATCTTCAACAGACAAAGAAATCGTCACAGAAATTGTGAATGGCGGGAAAATAACTCACAACAGGGGAATAAACGTACCTGGAGTTGACCTTGGAGTACCAACGCTTACCGAAAAAGATTTAAACGATATAGAACTCATATCGCAGTTAAAACCCGAATACGTTGCTTTGTCTTTTGTGAGAAAGCCAAGGGATGTGTCAGACTTACGCCAAATCTTCAAAGAGAAAGGATTCGAAGATGCACGTATAATTTCAAAAATAGAAACCAAACAGGCTCTCGATAATCTTGAATCCATTTTAGATGTTTCGGATGGTGCAATGGTTGCCAGAGGCGATCTCGGTGCCGAAATAGCCTCGGAAGATCTACCGATAGCCCAAAAAAGCATCATAAGGCTTTGTAATGAACGTGCTATACCGGTTATAACTGCAACTCAGATGCTTGAATCGATGGTCACAAATCCAAGACCTACTCGTGCCGAGATCACGGATATAGCAAACGCCGTTTTAGATGGAACAGATGCGGTTATGCTTTCAGAGGAAACAACGATAGGAAGTTACCCAATTCAAGCAGTACAGTTCATGGATAAGATAACGAGAAAGGCCGAAGAATATCTTGAAATATCTGAAAACATAAGGGCATCTGTCATTAAGAAAAGTCCCAACGTAAGCGATGCAATAGCCTATTCGGCCTGGCATTTGAGCATAGAAGTAGGTACTTCTATCATAATAGCATCGACATTTTCAGGTTATACGGCAAGACATGTGTCAAAATTTCGGCCGTCAGCAGCTATCTTTGCCCCTACTCCGAAGGAAACTTCGTACCATCAAATGGCACTCGTGTGGGGTGTTGTCCCAACTGTCATAGATAGGGTTGAATCCACGGATGAGATGATAGAAAATTCTATAAAAGAACTTCTTGGAATGGGTCTTGCCAATCCTGGTGAAAATGTGATCATAACGGCCGGAATTCCTTGGGGATTTTCTGGCACGACAAACCTTATTCAAATTCACAAAATTTAAGGAGATGTTGTCGATGGAGACTGGCGCTGAAAAAATATTATGGGATCTTGGCGATATTTACAAATCGTCGGAAGAAGTTAAAAAAGATGCCGAGAAATTGCTTGGAGAAAGCATAAAATTTCATGAAAAGTATTCAAATACAGATCGGATTTTTCATGATTCAAATTCAGCAAAGGCTTCCATTGAGGCACTTTCTGATCTTTACGATCGCTTTGGAAAAATTTCCGAATATGTTCAACTTAAGTTTGCAGAAAATACCCTTTCGGATGAAGTGAAAAGACTTACATCCTGGTTTGAGAACGTTGAAACAAAATTTCAGTCCAACCTCGTCTTTTTTGGAATAGCGATATCGAAGATGCCCGACGATGTTTTCAGTCAGATCATTCCGTCACTTGAAAAACACAGGCATTTCATCGAATCTTCCAGAAGATTCAAAGATCATGTTTTTTTGGAGAAAGAGGAACAAATCATAGTGCATAAAAATGTAACGGGTAGCGATGCGTTCATCAAATTTTACACTCAACTCACATCAACTTACAAATTCAAAGTCAAAACAGACGGAAAAACGCAAACTTTGAATGGCAGTCAACTTCGCTCTCTTCGAATGCATCCTGATTCAAAGGTAAGAGAAATGGCAAGCGTAAAACTGTTTAAAAGATATAAAAAATACGCACTTGAAATAGAAAGCGCTTACAACGCTGTGGCAAAAGATTACGATACAGAGGCAATTTTAAGAGGATATCCCACTCCGAACAGCATGAGAAATCTTGATAACGAGGTTAATGATTCAGTCGTTGATACGCTTGTCGATGTAACGACATATAACAACATTCTCGTTAACAGGTACTACAAAGTGAAAAACAAGTTAATGGGATTTAAAATGAAACTAAGCGATATATATGCACCGGTGGGAAACGTTCAAAAAATCTTTTCATGGAAAGAGGCAAAAGAGATCGTAAGAAAAGCTTTTTACGGTTTCGATGATAAATTCGGAATGATAGTCGATGATTTTTTCGATAAAAAATGGATTCATGCCGCTCCGATGCCTGCCAAAGAAGGCGGAGCGTTTTGCGCTTATTCGACACCATCTGTCCATCCTTACGTACTTTTAACCTTTACAGGCCAAATAAAAGATGTCATAACGCTCGGTCACGAACTCGGCCATGGCGTTCACGGTGTGCTTTCTTCGAAACAAAACATTCTTCAATATCATACACCTCTTACGATGGCAGAAACATCTTCTACCTTTGCCGAAATGCTTTTGATGGATTATTTTCTTGAAACGCTCCCCCAAAAAGAAATAGTGCCCTTTGTAGCATCCAAACTTGAGGACCTGTTTGCAACCATGAACAGGCAAAACATGTTTACCAGATTTGAAAGGCGCGCGCATGAAAAAATATCTAAAGACGGAGCCACCTTCGATGAACTTTCGAATATTTATGATGGAGAACTTCATACCATGTTTGGTGATGCTGTTGAATACAATCCAGAATTCAGATGGGAATGGTCTTCGGTTCCTCATTTCTTTCATACGCCATTTTATTGCTATGCTTACGATTTTGCCCAGTTGCTTGTCATATCTTTGTATGCCAGGTACAAGGCGGGTATGAATGATTTTAAAAAAAGATATATCGACCTGCTTTCGGCAGGAGGCTCTGATAGTCCAGAAAAACTTTTAGCACCTTTCGGAGTAAAACTTTCAGATCCGAAATTCTGGCAAAGCGGCTTCGATTACATCGAAGAAAATCTTGTTAAAAGATTGGAAAGTGAAGTAAAATGAAAATCCTTGTTGCCCAGTCCGGCGGGCCGACGGCCGTGATAAACGCCTCACTTTCAGGCGTGGTTAAAAGGGCTAAAATGCTCAAACATGAAATAATTGGAGGTCTTTACGGCATAGAAGGAATTTTGGAATCAAGATTGGTTAACCTTAAAATGCAAAATGAAGAGATGCGTCTTTTGGAAAAAACTCCCGGATCGTACCTCGGATCTTGCAGATATAATCTTCCAGAACCCCCAAATCAGATCTACGATAGTTTTTTCGATGTCATCAATGCCAATAAAATAGACGCTTTTCTTTACATAGGTGGCAATGATTCCATGGATTCCGTTGCAAAGATATCTATGGAAGCAAAAAGAAGAAAATTACCGCTTCTTGCGGGCGGTATACCCAAAACCATAGATAACGATCTCGTTAAAACGGATCACTGTCCTGGTTTTCCAAGTGCGGCGAAATTTTTAAACGTCGTGGCATCTGAATTTGTTATAGATTCAAATGCATATTCAAAGGTATCCATATGCGTTATGGAGATAATGGGAAGAGATTCGGGATGGCTTACGGCATCGATTAAACTTTCTGAAGAGATCGTCAATGGGTTGAATGTGATAACTTATATACCAGAAAAAGCAGTGACCGAAACACAAATTCTTGATGAAGTTTCAACAAAAAAAGGTATGTTGCTTGTTGCCGTTTCTGAAGGCATAAAAAACACGGACGGAAAATATTTTTCGAGCATCGAAATCAAAGATGCCTTCGGCCACCCAAAATTGGGTGGGGCTGGCGAAAAAGTTGCAAACATCATCGAAAAAATAGGTAAAGTCAAATTTGTGAATCCATCTTTTCTTCAAAGATCGGCATCTCACATTGTTTCTGAAGTTGATGTCAAAGAGGCTGTAATGGTAGGAATGGATGCTGTCAATGCCCTCGAGAAAGGTAAAAATGCATTTTTCGTGTCAATCGAAAGAAATGATGGAAATGTTTACTCTTCGAAGACCAAGATCATTTCGATCGAAGGAATTGGAAATAAGATAAAAACAGTGCCGGCAGATTTTGACGATCTAATGTTAAAAGCATATGTAAGACCTTTAATTGGAAAGATGCCAAAATACGCAAGGAGAAAAATTTGAGTGCAATACACTTCTTTTTAAATTCCTTAAGTAATTTTTCAATATGGGCAATAAATTCAGCCGGATATTTCGGTATATTGTTCACGATGATCTTGGAAGGCTTTTCCATTCCCATACCAAGTGAAATAATACTTCCTCTTGGCGGATACATCGCTTCCAAAGGAACTCTCAACGTGCTAGGCGTCGTGATGATGGGATCGATCGGAGGCACAATCGGATCGGTTGCGTTGTATTATGTTTCGATGATTTTCGGAAGAAACTTCATAAAACGGTGGGGAAAGTATGTTTTAATCTCCGAAAAACATCTTGATGCGATGGGAGATTGGTTTAACAAGTACGGTAATTTTACAGTTTTTACAACAAGATTGCTTCCGGTCGTGAGAGGTCTTGTCGCGATTCCTGCAGGGATTGCAAAAATGAACATCTGGAGTTATACCCTTTACACTTTTTTGGGAAGCCTTGTATGGTCACTCATCTTGACCTATTTCGGTTTTCAACTCGGCCTCTCTGGCGTTAGCATGGATATAATATGGGTCGTTGTCTTTATTCTCGTTGGAATTACCTTTGGGATTTATTTCGGTTACAAGTTTTTGAAAAAACATTTAAGGCTTTTCACGATATTTGTGAACTTTATTTTATGGTCATTTTTAGTCTTTTTCGTTTTTTTTGCACTTTACGAATCTTATTTCCCTGTGAAAGTGCACGATCTTAACTACACGAATATCATCAAGGTTCAGCAAATAAAAGGAGATTTTTCATTTTACGCTGTCGGAAACACTTTTTACAACGTTGAATTCTTTGATGCGTTTGCATCTACAAATGCAACGTCAAACTCAAAAAGTTTTGTCGTTGACCTCGGAAATATGGTTTATTCCGGAGATCTTTCGAAATATAAAATATTACTTAACGATCTTAAAAAAATAAAGATGCCATTTTTGGCCGTACCGGGTCCCAAAGAATTTTCAGATGGCGGTTATGCCAATTTTTATTCGATATTTGGAAGTTATGAATACACATTTCATGTTGGAAACACATTTTTTGTAACTTTGAATGTTGCAAACGATAAATTAACTCAATCGCAACTCGATTGGTTGTCAGACAGATTATCGAAGGCATCGACGTACGTTCACAAAATAGTTTTCATGCATTTTCCATCTTCTTGGATGGGGAAAAACGGTACAAGATTAGACGAGAAGACTTCGCAAAACTTCGAACGGATACTTAAAAATAACGGAGTTGATCTTGTCGTATCGACTGGGAGAGCGAAAGGATATTTCACTTCTCCGATTCCGAATATTGAGATTGGTGGCAGAAGATACGCGATGGTAAGTGTAAATGGCAATTCGATTTCGGTAATTCAGAATGAATTGCCATCTTTGAAATCCAATTTCAATCAAGCCATGCAGAATCTGTCTGTTTACATTTACACTTTTTTGGTCATGGAATGGCCAATTATCGGTATAATAGCCATAGCAATTCTTATTCTCTGGTTTTTGTGGAAAAAATACAAAATAACCGTCAAAGTTGAGAAAAAATAAAAAAGTGTCGAGGTGTTTTTGTGAAAAATTTTGACTTGACAATTCTTACCACGACTGATATTCACGGTTACATATTTTCAATAGACTATACGACAAAACATCCCATTGATTATGGATTGGCAAAGATTTCCACTGTGATAAAAAATGTCAGAATGACGGAAAATCACGTACTTTACTTTGATGATGGAGATTCTATTCAGGGATCTCCTTTGGAATATTATCATGGAAATGTAGATAACTCAAAAGCAGATCCGACGATAAAAGCGCTTAATTATCTCAAGTGTGATGCCATGACCATAGGAAATCACGAATTCAATTTTGGAAGGAAAGTACTTGAAAAAGCCATTTCTGAAGCGGCATTTCCAATCACGTCCGCAAATATAGTTTACAGGGCAACCGGAAAACCGGCATTTGGAAAAGGTTACGTGATTTTCGATTTTGATGAAGGTCCTAAAGTGGCCTATTTGTGCCTTACGACGAAATACATACCATTTTGGGAGGATCCAGAATACATAGAAGATATAGATTTTTTAGATCCCATCGAAACTGCCGAAGTTTACATCCGTGATTTGAAAAATTCAGGGGTAGATGTGATAATAGTGGGATATCACGGAGGATTTGAAAAAGATCCTGACAGTGGAGAGATCATATCAGAACTGACTGACGAAAACCAAGGATATGAGATGGCGAATACTTTGGAAGAAGTCTCCGCTTACATTTTCGGACATCAGCATAAGTCTTTTGCCACAAAGATAAAAGATATCCCTGTTATAATGGCTTCATCTTGGGGAAAGGCTTTGGGAAAGATAGATTTGAAATTATCATTCGATGATAAATGGACCGTGCAATCAAGCGAAGTTAAACTTTTAAAGCCAGATCTTTTATCTGACAAAGAAATGCTTAAAATGGAAAAGTCGTATCAAATTATCGTTCAAAAATGGCTTGATGAACCAATTGGAGAGGCAGCGGGAGATTTTTGTATACCTGATGTGATGTACGCACGGACACATGAAACCGCACTTTTGAATCTTATAAACGATGTTCAACTTCATTATTCGGATGCTCAAATATCTGCAACCGCAATTTTTTCTTCCGAAATTCGCGGCTGGAAAAAAGGAACGATAAGAAGAAGAGATGTTATGGGGGTGTATATCTTTTCAAATACCCTTAAAGTGTTTAGTCTAAAAGGTGTCGATATAAAAAACATGATCGAACATTCGGCCTCTTATTTTGATCTTAAAGACGGAAGAGTTGCTTCTTCAGGAGATCTTGCAGGATACAAATACAACATATTTAAAGGAATTTCTTACACGATGGATTTGACAAAGGAAAAAGGCAAAAGAGTTGTAAAACTCGAAATAAATGGAAGTACTCTCGATGAAAATGCAGAATACACAATAGCCGTAAACAGTTATCAGGCAGGAGGAAACGGGGGATACACTATGTTTCTTGGCAAAAAGCCGATAAAAGAGATCAAGGTTCAGATTGCCGATCTTATCATCGAATATATACAAAACATGAGAATAATCAAACCTGAAATTGAAGGCAGTTGGAATATAGTGTACTGATTTAAGTCAAAGGTAAATTTAGCGCATAGCCTGTGGCAGGTAGTTCGTGGCAAAAGAGTAAAAAGTGAATAGCAAGGAGTGAGAAAAATAGGCGGATAGTGGGATACGTTGGTTTTTATCACTTTGGTGTTAAAATATGATCGTGGTTTGAGAAAACCAATTTCATTTGGGAGGCAAGGTAAATGAAAGGTACTGTTAAGTGGTTCGATGCCAAGAAAGGCTATGGCTTCATAACGATGGAAGATGGAAATGACATCTTCGTGCACTACTCGGCTATCAAAATGGATGGTTACAAGAGTCTAAAAGAAAATCAGGCAGTCGTCTTTGACATCACAGAAGGGCCAAAAGGTAAACAGGCATCGAATGTAAGATCGGCTTGAATCCAACCAAATTTATCTGAAGCCCGATGAAAAATCGGGCTTTTTTGACGAAAGGAGAGGGTATGAAAATAATAGACATAAGAAGTGATACCGTTACATTACCGACCCCTAAAATGAGAGAAGCCATGTTCAAGGCGGAGGTCGGAGATGATGTTTACGGGGATGATCCGACTGTAATCGAACTTGAAAGATTGGCAGCCGAAAAGGTGGGAAAGGAAGCGGCTATTTTCGTCCCATCTGGAACTTTTGGAAATGAACTTGCACTCCTTACTCACACCTTGCGCGGGGACGAGGTAATAGTCGACGATTATTCGCACATAATGATCCATGAAGCAGGTGCATCAGCCGTCATAGCCGGAGTTCAACTTAGAACATTCAGATCTACAAATGGTCATCCCGATCCCGACGAGATAGAAAATCTTATAAGAGAAAAGAACATTCATTTCCCAAGGACAGGACTTATTTGTTTGGAAAATGCCCATGGTATGGGAACGGTAACGGATGTTGAAACGATGATGCGAATTCATGAAATAGCGAATTCTCGCGGAATACCGATTCACCTCGATGGAGCGAGAATTTTCAACGCGGCTTGTGCGCTTGGTGTTGACGCGAAAGAAATCGCAAAACACACAGATAGCGTCATGTTTTGTCTTTCGAAGGGGCTTGCCGCGCCAATAGGATCGATGCTTGCAGGAACAAAGGAATTCGTTGAAAAGGCAAGGA
Source organism: bacterium (assembly GCA_021800445.1). Classification (GTDB taxonomy): domain Bacteria; phylum Thermotogota; class Thermotogae; order Mesoaciditogales; family Mesoaciditogaceae; genus Athalassotoga. The sequence goes on from JAJYYZ010000002.1 coordinate 63,886, forward strand.
AGGGAAGAAAATTGATGGGTGGCGGCATGAGGCAGGCTGGAATAATCGCCGCTGCAGGTATAGTTGCGCTTAAAGATATGATACCCAGGCTGTGCGAAGATCATGAAAATGCGCGTTTACTCGCTGAAGGTCTTGAATCTTTGAATGGAATAGAAGTTTTTAAAAACAGACTTGATATAAACATGGTATTTTTCAGATTCAAAAATCATTTAAACGATTGTGATTTTGTTTCTTACATGTTGAAACAAGGTATCAAGATAAATTCAGTTGAAAATGGTGAATATAGATTTGTCACGAACAAAGATGTATCAAGATCAGATGTCATGTACGTGATCGAACGGGTGAAAACATATTTCAACCAAATTTGATCCAATACGATAACATAAAATGTCATACTTTTTCAGAATCTGATTTGGGTTTCAAGGCTCTTTACTTATTATTCTACGCGAGTATATAATACAATTGTAAATTCAATCAAGTTTCAAGGAGATAGAATTTTGAAAGAGTTAAGAAGACTGTTTATATCTTTTGGCTTTCAAGGGGCTGCTTTCGGAGCGATAGGCGTTATTATAAGCCTTTTTGTCGTGATAGGGTTGGGAGGAAATGTCGCCAGCGGAAGTGTTGCTTCTGCATTTTACGCTCTCGGAAATTTGTTCGGTTCCATGATGGTCGGTGTTATCCTCGACAGGTACCAACATTTTTTTGAAGTCGTTTTCGTAAGTGCGCTCGCGGATGCGGTGGTAACCGTGTTGATGGCAATAGTTGCAAATATATATTTTTATTACGTTTTTGCATTGGTACTTGGCATCTTTGCCGCTATGATGGGTCCTGCCATAACGGTATACTTGAACAAAAAATTTGATGAAAACCTTTACCGAAAAAGAATAAATACCATGAACCTTTTTAACAGCGTTGGAGTTACGATAGGTACGTTCATAGGGGGTTTTTGGCTTTCTTACTTTCCGTTTATAACGCAAAGTGCCCAAAAGATGAAATTTGTATTCATAATATCATCTTTGTTGTTAATCGTATCGACCATTCTATCTTCGGGATATATAAAAAAGAAAGAGTTTTTGAAAACTTTTAAAACCAAGAAATTTTTCCCAAACATGCATTCTCTTGCCGATCACCTCGCCGCGATACCCCATAACGTCTTTTTCCCATTTAACTTAAGGGGGTTTAAGGTTGAAACTGGAAGATACATGGCAAGTATATTCATGATCTTTTTCGGTGCAAATATGATTTTTTCGATATTCTCGATATACTTAAACGAGGTTTTAAGAATAAGCAGCGGTACGATTTTCATGATATACGGTTTAAACAACATTCTCACCAATACGGCCTATTTTTTGACAAACAAAATTGCAAGCAAAGTCAAAGACTCAATTCTTGTAAGGACTGCACTTTGGACAAGAGTTGTTTTGTTTTCTTCAATAGCAATTTCCGGATACATTATCCCAATCGGAATTTGGATCACGGTCGTTGCGTTCTTGATAATTGGATTTACATGGCCTTTCTTTTACATACCTACTACCGTGCACGTTACAAATCTTGCACTTCCAACAGATCGCGGTCGCATAATAGGACTATTCAACGTTGTCATAAATTTTGCTGTAATAGTGGCGTCTTTCATTTCTGGATACATAGCGCTTGAATTTGGATATGTAACCTCTTTTGTAGTTGGAATAATAGTTCTATTTTTGGGAGAAAGACTTATACATAGATTGAACACGGCCATGCCTATTTCAAAAGAAAAAGTTGAAAAGATCTCGAACGATGGAAAAAGCGATAAATTGCAAAGTGATTTGGCCGCTCAAGAAAAATTATGATATACTTGATCAAATTTACATGAGCAAGTATAGTATACATTGAAAGATCATCTGTGATGGCTCTGTTTTGAAGGGAGGGAGTGGTCTAACGGCCACGATTTTTTTGGATAAGTTTTATTTGCCTCAAGAAAGCGAGAAAAAATGGTACAAAAAATGGGAAGAAAATGGATTTTTTGCGCCACATCTGGGGAACGGAAAATTTTCCATGGTCATCCCACCACCGAACATAACCAATGTGCTTCATGTCGGTCATGCACTTAACATAGTACTTCAAGACGTTGTGACAAGATATCAAAGAATGAAAGGCAAGGAAACTTTATGGGTACCAGGAGAAGATCATGCGGGCATCGCAACTCAGAATATAATCGTAAAAAAACTTGCCTTGGATGGGAAAACAAAAGAAGAAATAGGTTACGATGAATTTCTTGAAACAACCTGGGAATGGGCTAAAGAATATAAAGATAAGATAAAAAATCAGGTTAAATCAATGGGCGCTTCCTGTGACTGGTCGAGAGAAAGATTTACGCTTGACGAAGGGCTGAGCAAGGCCGTAAGAAAAGTATTCGTCTCTCTTTACAAAAAAGGGCTTATATATAAAGGTAAATACATGATAAATTGGTGTCCGAGTTGCGGCACCGTTCTGTCGAATGAAGAGATAGAATATGAAAACGAACATTCCGAAATTTATTATATAAATTATCCACTTGAATCTGGTGAAAACGTTGTTATTGCAACAACAAGACCGGAGACGATGCTGGGTGACACGGCAATCGCTGTTAACCCAAAAGATGAAAGGTATAAAGATATCATCGGGAAAAATGCGATTCTGCCGCTTGTCGGTCGTGTTATTCCTGTGATATCGGACGATTACGTGGATATGACCTTCGGTACAGGTGCTTTGAAAGTTACTCCGGCACATGATCCAAATGATTTCGAAATTGGTAAAAAACATAAACTTGAAGCAATAGAGATACTTGATGATGAGGCAAAAATATCTTTTGACGGGCCATACAAAGGATTGAGTCGAGAAAAAGCGAGAAAAGCCATAGTTTCCGATCTTAGAAATGGTGGATATCTCGTTAAAGTTGAAAAATACGATCATTCCGTCGGACATTGTTACAGATGTCATACTTCGGTTGAACCCAAAATATCAGATCAGTGGTTTGTCAGCATGAAATCTCTTGCTGAACCCGCAATACGTGCTGTTAAAGAAGGAAAGGTTAAATTTCACCCCGAACGGTGGGAAAAGGTCTATTTGAATTGGATGGAAGATGTTCACGATTGGTGCATATCAAGGCAACTTTGGTGGGGACACAGAATTCCTGTTTGGTATTGCGATGATTGCGGTCATCTTACCGTATCTGAAACAGATCCTGAAAAATGCGAATTTTGTGGTTCTACCCATATACATCAAGATAACGATGTGCTTGATACATGGTTTTCTTCTGCGCTATGGCCATTTTCAACCCTTGGCTGGCCCGAAGAAACAGAGGACCTGAGAAAATTTTATCCCACTGATTTACTCGTAACGGGTTTTGACATAATCTTTTTTTGGGTTGCAAGAATGATAGTCATGGGACTTGAATTCATGGATGAAGTTCCATTTCACGATGTTTACATTCACCAACTTGTTCGTGACAAATTTGGAAAGAAGATGTCAAAATCTCTCGGAAATGGAATAGATCCTAATGAAGTGATACAGAAATACGGTGCAGACGCAATGAGAATGACACTTGCAATGCTTGCAGCTCAGGGCAGAGATATAAATCTTGATGAACGTGCCTTTGAATCTTACATGCATTTTGCCAATAAAATATGGAATGCAAGTCATTTCGTTGAGATAAACACACAAAATGTAAAAATTGAGCATTTTCAGGGTTTAACCATGGCTGATAGATGGATTTTATCAAGACTTAACATGGTCATAAAAGACGTCACAACCGCCCTTGAATCCTACGATTACAACATAGCAGCCCATGGAATTTACGATTTCTTCTGGGGCGATTTCTGTGATTGGTACATAGAACTTTCAAAGGTACAACTTGAAGATCCAAAACTCAGAGAAAATACGCAGCAGGTACTGCTTCATGTTTTGCAACAAAGTTTGAAGTTGCTTCATCCCTTTATGCCTTTCATTTCAGAAGAAATCTGGTCGAATTTCTTTGATGAATTTTTGATAAACGCCAGTTGGCCGATCGAAAAGCCAGAGTTTTATTTTGAAGATGATGGCTTTGATTTCCTTATGGAAACCATAAGAGGCATAAGGAATGTAAGATCTGACCTTGATTTGCCTCCTGCTTCCAAGATAAATGTCGTGATGGTGGGCAAGTCAAATTGGCCAAAAGACTCTCCATTTGAACTTTACATATCGAGGCTTGTGAATGCTTACAGCGTCGAGACTGCGAGGATAAAGCCCAAAAAAGGCATGACGGCGGCCATGAATTCCGATATGGAAATATTTGTGGTTATGGACGAACATTTTGATTTCAACGGTGAAATAGTTCGATTGAATTCCAAAATAGTTAAAGCCGCTGAAGAATTTAGAAAACTCGATTCACGTCTTTCAAATGATGAGTTTTTAAAAAAGGCTTCCGCAGATGTTGTTGAAAAGGCCAAAAATGAAAAATTCGAGATCGAAAAAACCCTTAAAAGGCTTGATAACACACTCAGAAAGTTAAAGGAATGATTTGATGAAATACGAAGAAATGGTAGAAAAGTTGTTTTCCTTTCATCCGGAAAACAAGATAAGATTGGGTCTTGACAGAATAGAAAAATTGTTGGAAAGACTTGGGAATCCTCAAAAAGAATTTAAATACATTCATGTTACTGGCACGAATGGAAAAGGGACCGTAACAAGGACGATAGGTAAACTGTTGACAGTTCATGGCTTTAAAGTGGGTACTTATTTTTCTCCGCATCTCGAGTCTTTTAGAGAAAGGATAAGAATAGACGACCTTTTCATATCCGAGGGAAATAGCGTTTCTATGTATGAGATAGTTTCAAAGGAAGCAGAAGAAATGTCGAAAGTTCCCGGCATGAAACCTACCTTTTTTGAAATTGTGACAGCCATGGCTTTTTTGTATTTCAAATTGCAAAAAGTCGATGTGGTTGTTTCCGAAGTTGGAATGGGTGGTCGATTTGATGCTACAAATGTTGTCGATGATCCGCTTTGTTCGGTTGTAACAATTGTGGATTACGATCACATGAATGTACTTGGTAATACCTTGTCTCAAATAGCCTTTGAAAAATCCGGCATAATAAAGGAAAATTCGCCAGTTATAACAGGTGAATTTAAGGATGAACCGCTTAAGATAATAAAAGCGAAAGCCCAAGAAATGAATGCTGAAATTAGAAGAATCGGGAAAGATTTCAGATACATCGTCAAAAGAATAGAATTTGCAAGAAATGCTTTTGATTTCGTTGGCAGGAGATGGAATTTATCACTTGAAACGAGAATGAACGGTCTCGCAGCCATCAACAACATGGCGATATCTTTGGCAGTTTTTGAATATCTTGACGAAATTGGACTTGTAAAAATGAACGAAGAAAAAATTTACAAAACGATCTTCACGATTCCGTGGGAAGGCAGATTTGAATGGTTTCCATCAGATTTAACGATTATTTTGGATGCCGCTCATAATGCTCCGGCGATGGAAATGCTTAGGAAAAATTTAAAACTTTATTTTCCAAACCGCGAAATCAACGCTGTAATTGGCATTTTGAACGATAAGGATTACAAACGTATGATCAATATCGTGGATCCCATTTTTAAGCGTATTTACATAACATCTCCGAAAAACGAAAGGGCTTCCGATCCATTTTCCATTTACAACTGGGCTGTTGGGAATTACGATAACGTTGGCTTTATAAGAGATATCGAAGATGCCACAGAAATTTGCATGAACGTTTCAAAACAGGAAAATTCAATTGCCGTTGTAACCGGATCCTTTTACACCGTTGGTTTTGCAAGGAGTTTTCTTAGAAGTGTGAGGTCAGAAACATGATCTGGGCACTTCGCGGATCGATAATAAGAAAAAACACCAATTCCATCGCAATTGACACCGGGAATGTCATCTACGAAGTCTTTTTTTCGTTGAAAGAGATCGAAAATTTAAAAGAAGGGCAGGATATTTTTGTTTACATACGTGAAAACGCAAAAGAGGCTGAACCCATCGAACTCATAGGTTTTTTAAGTGAAGAGCGCAGATACCTTTATGATATGTTGGTAAGTGTAAATGGAATAGGATCAAAAAACGCACTCAAGATCATGGATTTTGTCGATCTTGAAACACTTTCAACTTCAGTGGAATCAAAAGACGTTAAATTTTTGAGTTCACTACCTGGCATAGGACAAAAAACTGCCGAGCGAATTATATTGGAATTATCTGGAAAGATAAAAGGAATGGGCAGATCGGATTTAAAACTTGGAGAAGCGGTTGAAACCTTAATAGCGTTAGGCTTTTCCCGTAACGAAGCCTTTATCGCCGTTAAAAGGGCAATCGATTCAGGAGCGCGGGAACTTGAAGACATAGTTAAAATCGCACTTTCAACTGTAAGAAAGGTCTGATTTGTAAATTTTGTAAGTTTTTGAAAAAAAGTTGTATAATCTCGAAGGGTGATCAAATTGAAAAAGGTTTTGATACTTGCCGCTGGACTTGGAAAGCGAATGAATTCGCCAAGACCAAAAGTTGTTCATGAAGTGCTTGGCAAACCCCTTTTAAACTGGACGATAGACGTGGCAAAAGAGGCCAAGACTGACGAAATTGGAGTTGTTCTGGGGCATGGTGCCGAATTGGTTTATCCCTTGATTCCAAGCGATGTAAAGATTTTTATTCAAGAATCACAAGTCGGTACGGCCAATGCTGTAAAAGCGGCAAAAAATTTTTTAAACGGCAAGGTGGTAATACTTTACGGTGATGTACCCTTAATTTCAAGTGAAGTGGTAAATTTCCTTTTTGAATCAAAAGCGAATATGACGATTTTGACGGCCATCTTGGAAACGCCTTTTGGTTATGGAAGAATCGTCAGAAAAGATGGAAAAGTGATCAAGATCGTGGAAGAAAATGACGCCACGGACGATATTCGGAAGATAAAAGAGATAAACAGTGGAATATATGCTTTTGATTCTGAATCTTTGGTTTACGCTCTTGACAGAATAAAAAACAACAACAAAAAAGGAGAATATTATCTTACCGACGCTGTTGAAATTCTTTTGGCAGGAGGGTATGTTGTAGAGACAGTGCAGGTCAAGAATCCAAATAGCGTTTTGGGTGTGAATACACAGAAAGAACTTGCGACGCTTATAAAAAATGTTAAGGACGATATAAACAATGCCTTAATGGATGCGGGTGTTACAATAGAAGAGCCACAAACAACTTTTGTGGGGCCAGACGTTATCGTTGAATCCGGTGCTGTTTTGAAGCCTTTCACTTTCATTTATGGAAAAAGTAGAATTTCATCGAATGCTTCAATTGGCCCAGCGACGACGATAGTTGATTGTACAGTCGGCAACAACACTTTTGTGATCAGATCCGATTGTAGCGGATCCGTCATAGGCAATAATTGTTCAATAGGACCTTTTTCCCGTTTGAGACCCGGAACATTCATAGAAGATAACGTTAAAATTGGAAATTACGTTGAGGTAAAAAATTCACATCTTTCAAAAGGTGTTAAATCTCAACATCTTACGTATCTCGGGGACGCCACAATCGGGGAAGATACAAACATCGGAGCTGGAACAATAACGTGCAATTACGATGGCATCAGAAAAAATAAAACTTTCATCGGTAAAAATGTATTCGTAGGATCGAACACGGCACTTGTCGCGCCTGTAAAAGTAGGCGATGGTGCTTTGATAGGTGCTGGATCTACGATAACCGATGATGTGCCGGCATATGCACTTGCCCTTGGAAGGGCAAAACAGTTAAACAAAGAAGAGTGGGTCTTGAAAAAAAGGAGAGATTCGTCCGATGAAAAATGAAATGAAGATTCTTGGTGGCTCTTCGAATCAACCTTTGCTTGAAAGAATTTGCGCTTACACCAATGTCAATCCGATACATGTTGAGATCACACATTTTGCCGATGGAGAAATAAACATGAGGATAGAAGAGACGGTTAGAGGTCATGATGTTTTTCTCCTTCAATCAACTTCTCCACCTGTTAACGATAACCTTATGGAACTTTTGATAATAATAGATGCTTTAAAACGCGCATCCGCAAACACGATAGCCGTGGTAATTCCTTATTATGGCTATGCAAGGCAAGACAGAAAGGCGCGAGGAAGAGATCCGATAAGCGCAAAACTTGTCGCAAATCTTTTGACAACTGCCGGAGCAACGAGAATTCTCACGATGGATCTTCACAGTGAACAAATTCAAGGATTTTTCGACATACCCGTTGACAATCTCCAATCATTTCCAGTTTTCGTCGATAGTTTAAAGAAACATGAAAATCTGGATAAAGATAAAACAGTTGTTGTATCTCCGGACATAGGAGCGGTCAAGCGTGCCAGAAAATTTGCCGAAAAGATGAGTCTACCGATTGCCATTCTTGACAAAAGAAGGCCGAAGGAAAATGTTGCAGAGGTGCTTCATGTCATCGGTGATGTGGAAGGAATGACTTCCGTGATGTTTGATGATATGATAGACACGGGAAGAACTTTGATCGAAGGTGCAAAACTTTTAAAACAAAAAGGTTCGACAAAGGTAATTGCATGCGCAACACACGGATTATTTTCTCAAAATTCACTTGAAATGCTTGATAAATCTGAAATAGACAGGATTTACGTCACAGACACGATTGCGCACGATGAATTACCCGATAAAATAAAAGTGGTTTCCGTTGCTTCCCTTTTTGGCGAAGCAATGATAAGAATAAGAAAGAGTTTGTCAATTAGCATATTGTTTAAGTAAGGAGGAATTTGAATGGCTGTTCAACTTAAAGCCAAAGTTAGAGAAAGCGGTAAGGCAAAAAATCTCATAAAAGATGGGAAAATACCCGCCGTTATCTACGGACCGAACCATGGCAATCTAAATGTTCAATTGTTAGAAGGTGAGATTGAGTCTTTGATCTCGAAAGCAAAGGAGACAACGCCAGTTCATGTCACCGTCGATTTGAATGGAATTGCAGAAGAAAGAGATGTTTTCGTAAAATCAGTTCAGTTTCACAAGGTGAGTGGGAAGATAATACACGTTGATCTTTACGAACCTGATCCAAACAAACATATGAGGTTTAAAATACCTGTTGAGTTTGTTGGAGAAGCGGAAGGAATCAAAACCGGTGGGATATTCGATGTGCTCCTGAGAGACATCGAAGGAGAAGCGTTACCGTCTAACATAATCGAAGAGATGAAGATCGACATCTCTGCGATGAAAATTGGAGAATCCCTGAAAGTTAAGGATCTGAAAGTTCCAGACAACGTAAAGATACTGCAAAATGCCGAAGACATCATAGCCGTTATAAAAGCTCCACGAGCCGAAGAAGTAACTGCTCCAGCGGAAGTCACCGAAACTGCTGAACCGGAAGCAATAAAGACTAAGGGAAAGAAAGAGGAAGAAGAAAAAGAGGAGAAATAATTGTCAGAATTTTTTGTCCTTGGTCTCGGAAATCCCGGTCGAAAATATGCCATGACAAGACACAACGTGGGTTTTATTTTCGTGGACAGATTCTTAAAGACATATCCACCTTTTAGCGTTACGGAAAAGGTGGATTATGTGCTTTATTCTGTAAATATCGATGGAATAAATCTTTCAGTTGTAAAACCCATGACTTTTATGAATGAAAGTGGACTTGTCTTCAAATCACTGTATCCAGTGAATTCTCCGATCGTAGTTTACGATGATCTCGATCTTGAAATTGGAAAGTTGAGAATACGTCCGTCGGGATCAGCCGGAGGACACAACGGCATCAAATCTATAATTAAACATCTTGGAACACAAAATTTCCCGAGAGTTAGAATAGGAATAGGTCCCAAAAAAGGAGATGCCGTAGACCATGTGCTTGGCCATTTCACGCCGGCAGAATTTTTGATCATCGATCAGGTAATTGATATATGTATCGAGGCAGTACCAGTGATTTTAAAAGAAGGAATTGAGTCTGCCATGAACAAATACAATTCGAAGGTTATTTCATGAAAAAACTTGGATTTGAATTCGATCAGGATCTCAGAGAAGTTTCTACAAAAGATCTCGCATACGTGGGAGATGCGGTTTTCGAACTTTATTGCAGGTTGAGATTTTCATTTGACAGTAAAAACGTTCGGGAACATGTCAACGCCGCATCTCAAGCATCGATGTTCGATCTTGTGGAACCATTTCTTGAGATTGATGAAAAAGCGGTAGCGATGCGTGGCAGAAATCTCAAGGGATACCGTAGCAAAGATCCCCTTTACAGAAAGGCGACGGCTCTTGAAAGCGTCATCGGTTATCTTTTTTTGTCTGGTAAAGATGATCGACTTGAAAAAATACTTTCATTTGTTGTGACATACTCCCACCACCTATAGAAGTGGGAGAATTCTTGCTTAAAAAGGGTTAAAATGTGCTGTTTTGAGTTTTGTTTTTCATGAATTTTCCGAAAATGAAAAGTGCAAAACCAAAAGCGATCATGATAAGCGTGGATTTCCAAAAAGCACTGAATGCAACGTTATAAACATTTTGTTCTCCGGTTAAGACGGATTGAAGCAAGAATGTACCCGCAACGGCAGAGGCTATCTGTCCTGCCGCATTGGCCGATAAAGCTGCGGGAAGCAGAAAAGAATGGCGATTTTTCTGCTGAGCGTAAGTGTGAACTACCCTTGATGCCATCGGAAACGCACTGTTTCCAGATGCCCCTATTGAGGGGTTGAAAGATTTATCAAAAATGTGAAAAATTTTTCCCGCTAAAACTCCAAACGCGAGGTTAAGTATGAAAGCGGCTATGCCGAGTGAAAAGATCATCAAAGTGTCAACTCTGAAAAAAAGATCTGTAGACATGTTTGCGCCTATCAGCATTGCTATTAAAATAGTTGAAATCATCGCCAATTCTTTTTCAGCAGTTTCTTTGAGTTTTTGCGTTTGTCCATTTATCCTCAGAAAATTGCCAAACATAAGAAACCCTATTAAAGGAAGTGCCATTGGCGCCACAAGTCCCACCAACAAGATAAGCAAAAACGGAAAGATCATGAGAGTTCTTTTGGATATATTTTGATTCACCTTTGTGTTTGACTCCATCTCTTTTTTTGTCACAAAAATCTTCAAAATTAGCGGAATTAAAAGTGGTATGATTGAAACGTAAGTATAAGCGGCAAGGGAAACAGGTGCTATGAGATCCGGCTTAAGCATAGATGTAACGTATATAGAAGTTGGACCGTCGGCTGTTCCTATTGAAGCTATCGATGCGGCAGATCTTATGTCAAAACCAAAATAACTTGCCATCAGAAAGGTTAAAAAGATTCCTACCTGCGAAAAGGCTCCTATGACCGTGTAAAATGGATTGGATATAAGCAGGTTGAAATCCATCATCGCACCTATGGATATAAAAATGAACAACGGAAGCAACTCAGATCCTATCAAAAGATGAAAAAGATTGGTTAAAAGCCCCCCTTGGCCAACTAAAGGATTTCCAGGAATGTTGGAAAAAAAGATGAAGAATCCTATTGGAACGAGAAGTAAGGGTTCAAGTTTGAATTTCACTGATAAAAATATAATCGCAATTCCAAGAACAAGCATAAATACCCACATCAAAATCATCCCCATATGATATGCTGAATGCCTTTGCTTTTTACCAAATTGTGTGTTTCACACTAAAGTTTAATATATTTCTGAATTATGCTAACATATTAAACGTTGAATGTCAATCCGTTTGTTGATCATTTATCTATTTTTTCAAAGAAGACTCCGCTAAAAATTATTCGAAATCTAAAGTGTATATACCATTCACTTTTCGGTTTTGGTGTACAATTAGGTAAGGTGGCATAGTGTTCGAAAAAATAATATCTTAAGGAGAACAGAATGATTGGCAATTTAAAGATCATTTCTAAATTCATCTTAATCATCGTCTTGCCAATTTTTTTTATCAAAATTACGGATTTTTTTGTGACTCCTACGATAACTTTTAAATGGGCAATGGCGTTTGTCGTTACCGGCCTTTTATGGTCTGCTATCTCATCGGCATATTTGATTTTAGACGGACACGGAACGCCATTTAACGAAAAACCGCCAAAAAAACTTGTAAGATCCGGTCCATACTCGATGACAAGGCATCCGATATATTTAGGTTTTATATTTTACGTTTTAGGCCTTTCTCTGTATTTCAACCTGTTTTCGTTATGGATATGGGCAGCAATCGTCATTTTAATCGTTGTTCATGCTTTGTCCGAAGATAAAAATATCTTAAACAAATTTCAGGATGCCAAAGCGTACGAAAGTTCAACTCCTTTCTTATTGCCAATGAGAAAATGGAAAGTAAATTCCATCACCGAGCCTCCGTTTCTGTACGTTTTTATGTTTTTGGCAGGTAAATTCATAGTACCTTTCTTTTTTGATGTTAGAATATTTGGAAGAGAAAACATTCCGGAAGGACCTTATGTCGTCATTTCAAATCACACATCATATTCGGATCCGTTGTTTGTGATAGATGCACTTAACAGTTATGTGCGTTTCCCTATAACATCTGCCCATTACGAGAAATTTGCATGGTTTTTTGATATGGTTGGGATGTTTCCCATAAAGAGATACACGGTTGATGTGCCTGCCATAATGAAATTCACAAAAACGATGAAAAACGGAGGAATAATGGGAATTTTCCCAGAAGGTGAAAGAAATTGGGATGGACGACCTCTCGAAATCCCGGAAGGTGTTGTAAAGCTTCTTAAAATGTCACCCAATCCAATTCTACCTGTGCGTATAGATGACGCACATTTGCTTTGGCCAAGGTGGGCTAAAGGACTTCAAAAGGGCATAGTTAAAGTTGAGATAGGAAAACCAGTTGATTCAAAAGATTATTCAAAGGCCATCGATTACATTTTTTTGGATACCTTTGAAGATAAAAGATATGCCGATTATCGTGGAATAGAAAAATACATCTGGAAATGTCCTTCGTGCAAAACCGTTGGATCGGTAAAGTCTTTTAAAAATGGTTTTGAATGTGCTAAATGTGGTATCCAATGGTTAACGCCGACAGTTAAGAAGGTCAGAAGTTTGCATGATTCCATTGAGTTCTCTTCTGAAGATCTTCCGTTATCTGATAGCGTCATCGCTAACGGAAAAAAATCTAAGATGACACTTTACGAATCTAAAATCGAGATAGGAGATAAGACGCTTTTGTTATCAGAAATTCAAAGTTTTTTGACTGAATCAAATACATCTGTTTACATTTTTTCAAATGAACTTTTTATAGTTCATCCTTTAAACACTTCATCTCTTATGTGGAAAGAATATTTTGATTTTCTAAGAAAAGTGTGATATAATTTTTGAAATTATCCTATAAATGTAACTTTTTGAAAATAAATGATGTTGTTTTTTTAACTCTTTTTTAAGCAAAAATTCTCCCACTTCTATAAGTGGTGAGAGCATGTCACTCTTTCACAAATATAAAGAATAATTACCATCGGCAGGTATTTTCAACTTTCAAAAAGGGAGGAAGTGGGATGAAAAAGTATTTGCTATTGGTAAGTATGCTTTTAGTTGCTTTTTTAGCATTCGCTGGCCCTCTCAAAGTTGCTTTCCTTTACGTAGGCCCTGTTGGAGATGACGGATGGACCTATTCTCAGAATCTCGGGCGACTCTACGTTCAAAATTACTTCGGTGACAAGATTCAAACAACCTACATTGAAAGTGTCTCCATGACAGATACCGTTAACGTTTTGCAAACACTCGCTCAAAGCGGTTACAAAGTTATTTACACGACAAGCTTTGATTACATGGAGCAAACCGCACAAGTTGCGAAACTCTTTCCGGATATCATCTTCGAAAATTGCTCGGGTTATCTCACCAGTCAAAATATGTCATCTTATTTTGGCAGAATTTACGAACCCGAATTTCTTACAGGTCTTGTCGGAGGTGCGATGACAAAAACCAATAAAATTGGCTACGTTGCCGCTTTTCCGACTCCGGAGGTTGTAAGGGGAATAAACGCTTTCGCCCTCGGAGTTCAGATGGTAAATCCACACGCGACCGTTCAGGTTGTATGGGTTAACGACTGGTACAACCCGCCCGCGGAAAAGGAAGCCGCTTTATCTTTGATGGGCGCCGGATGTGATGTGATAAAATCGGAAACTGATTCTCCGGCTCCGCTTCAGGCCGCTGCAAGTAAAGATGTTTATTGCATAGGATACAACACGGATCAAAGTTCTTACGCTCCGAAAACCTTTTTAATCGCTTCCGTTTTTGACTGGGGTATTTACTACAAAAATGATATTCAAAACGTACTTGATGGTACATGGAAACCTCAAAATTTCTGGGGAGGACTTGACACCGGTGTTGTAGGGCTTACTCCAATGAGTAATCTTGTCCCTGATCAGGTACAAAAATTGGTCAATGCCATAGAAGAAGCAATGAAAGATCACACTTTCAATCCTTTCGCAGGACCTATCTACGATCGATCTGGGAAACTCATGGTCCCTGCCGGACAAAGCGTTTCTGATCAGGATTTGCTTTCTATGAACTGGTTTGTAAAAGGTGTAATCGGAAATATTCCAAAATAAGGGGGTATAAAAGTGAAAAGCAAATTTTTGGTTTTGATGATTTTAAGCGGCATCGCAATTCTGTCTTTTGCGGCTCCTTTGAAGATAGGCTTCATTTTCGTTGGCCCCATAAATGATAACGGATGGACTCAAGCACAGTATGACGGTGGGGTTGTCGCAATTCAAAAAGCCTTCGGCGATCAGGTCCAAATAAAATACATCGAGAATGTGCCAGAGGGTGCTGCTTCTCTTAACGTTTTAAGATCTCTTGCATCGCAGGGATACAAATTGATATATGCCACAAGTTTCGGGTACATGGATCAGGTCATTCAGGCAGCCAAGGAATTTCCAAACACGATCTTTGAAATGTGTTCCGGTTATGCAACGTCAACAAATCTCGGCGAATATTTTGGTGCAATGGAACAGGCAAGATATCTTTCCGGATTAGTTGCAGGTGCAATGACAAAAACGAACAAGATAGGATTTGTAGCGGCTTACCCGACGCCTGAGGTCGTAAGAGGCATAGATGCTTTCACGCTTGGTGTCAGATCGGTAAATCCCAAAGCAACTGTTCAGGTTGTATGGACTTACACGTGGTACGATCCTCCTACCGAAAAAGAAGCGGCTTTAAGTCTTATAAACTCCGGTTGCGACGTTTTGGCCCAGCATCAGGATTCACCTGCTGCGGTTCAAGCCGCTCAACAAAAAGGTATATACGCGATAGGTTATGATTCACCAAATATGGGTCAATTTGGACCCAACGCATATTTAACGGCACCTATTTGGAATTGGGCTGCTTTCTATGTTCCAAACGTGCAATCGGTACTTAATGGAACTTGGAAAACAAGTTTTTACTATGGAAACATGGCAGATGGTCTTGTACAACTTGCACCGATGAGTAATCTTGTCCCCGCTCAGGTACAAAAACTTGTCAATGCCATGGAAAATGAGATAAAATCTGGCAGTTTCAATCCATTTGAAGGTCCTATATACGATCAATCTGGAAAGTTGATGATTCCTGCTGGTAAATCTGCAACACTCGATCAATTACTTTCCATTCAATGGTTTGTTCAAGGTGTAATCGGAAAAATATCAAATCAGTGAAAATATGAACGAGACAGTACTCGAACTCACAAAAATAGTCAAGCGTTTTCCCAGTTTAACCGCAAATGATAACGTGGACTTCGATCTTAAGAAGGGCGAAGTCCACGCCCTACTTGGCGAAAACGGCGCCGGAAAATCCACACTTATGAACATCGTTTACGGAATATATAAAGCAGATTCAGGAGATGTAAAGATTAACGGGAAAAAAGTTGAAATCTCTTCTCCACGTAAAGCGATAGAATACGGCATAGGCATGATCCAACAGCATTTTAGTCTTGTTCCTTCATTCGATGTAACTCAAAACGTTGCCCTTGGCTTGAAAGATCTCGGTATAATTCCTGATCTTTCCAAAGTAAAAAAGCAAATAATTGAAATATCAAAAAAATACAAAATATCGGTTGATCCGGATGCAAAGATCTGGCAAATTTCTGCCGGTGAACAGCAAAGGGTCGAAATAATAAAATTGCTTTACGTCAAATCACAGATAATGATTTTGGACGAACCGACGGCCATTCTCACGCCGCAAGAAGCGGAAGGCCTTTTCGAAACTATTCGCGAAATGACGAAAAATGGAGCGTCCGTGATCTTCATAAGCCACAAACTCAAAGAGGTGCTTGAGATCTCTGATAGAATAACGGTCTTGAGACATGGAAAGGTCATAGGATCGGTTAAAACAAGCGAAACCGATGAAAATGAACTTGCGAAGATGATGGTCGGAAGAGAAGTGGTTATAAAAATAGAAAAACCACCTTCAAAAGCATCTGGAGAAATTTTGAAAGTTGATGATCTTCATGTTATGAACGATAAAGGTCTGGAAGCCGTTAAGGGTGTAAGTTTTGATGTAAGAAGCGGTGAAGTGCTCGGCATAGCAGGAGTTGAAGGGAATGGGCAGAAAGAACTTTCAGAGGCCTTGTATGGCATGAGAAATTACAGAGGTACTGTGACAGTTGAAGGCATTAGGGTGAAGCCAGGAAATGTCATGGATAGAATAAAGCACCATGTTGCTTACATTCCTCAGGATAGAAAGGCAGATGCGCTTTGCGGAGGGCTTCCAATTTACCAAAATCTGTTCATCAAAGCATTTTCTTCTCCTTCGATGAGATTTAATCCCTACTTTTTTGTGCCGGAAAGGTTGAGATCACCATCTCTCAAATTCATAAAAGATTATTCGATCTCCGCATCTTCGGTTGATCTTGAGGCCAAATTTCTCTCAGGTGGAAATATGCAAAAAGTTGTCCTTGCGCGAGAAATAGGAAATAATTCTCCAAAACTCATAATAGCAGTTCATCCGACAAGAGGATTGGATGTCGGGGCAGAGGAATTCGTTTACAATGTTTTGATGGATCAAAAGGCAAGAGGTGCAGCCATACTTCTGATAGCCGGAGATCTTTTTGAGATTTTTAACCTTTCGGATCGCGTTGCGGTACTTTATGAAGGACAAATAATAGGATACAGTCAACCGGACGAGTCTCACCTTGAAGAGATAGGTCTTATGATGGCAGGTGTAAAAAAATGAAAATACGTTTTGAAAAGAGAGAAAAAAAGCCTTCAAAACTTTTGATATTTTTAGCATCGCTTTTATCTGTCTTGATTGCCCTTGTTTTTCTCGGATTTATAATTCTGTCTCTTGGCGATAATCCTTTAACAGCCTACTGGCAACTTGTTTCATGGGGACTTGGAACCGTTCCAGGACTGATTCAAAGTCTTGTTTCAATGATGCCTCTGCTTTTCACATCTCTGGGTGTACTTATCGCATTTAAAATGAAACTCTGGAACATAGGTGCAGAAGGGCAATTTCAAATGGGTGCCTTTGCCGCGACCTGGGGTGCGCTTTATCTTTTTCCCCATCTCACCAATCCATGGTTTTTCATTCCGTTGCTCATGATGCTTGGTATGGTGGCAGGGGCTTTCTGGGGCTTTTTGCCCGGAGTGATGCGCGCATATCTTGGCGTGAATGAAATTTTAAGCACTTTGATGTTGAATTACGTTGCGATATACTGGGTTAACTATCTTACCTATGGTCCGTGGAAAGGACCCCATAGTTACAATTTTCCTGTTACAGCTCAATTTCCACAATCTGCCATTTTTCCCCAGTATGGTGTTGGTGGGTTGAATTTGGGAATTTTCATTTCCATTGGTATGGCATTTTTTGTACTTTATCTTGTTCGATATACAAAATTCGGTTTTCATTTGAATATAGCGGGTGATAACCTTCGGGTTGGAGAATATGCGGGCATAAATGTCAAAAAGATGATAATTCTTGTGATGGTAATGGGAGGCGCAATCTCAGGACTGGGCGGAATGGCAGAAATGAGCGGAGTACTTTTTAGACTTCAACCGAATTTTTCACCTGGATACGGCTACACGGCCGTCATAATAGCATGGCTTGCCAGACTTGATCCGATAGCGACGATAATAGTGTCATTTTTCTTTGGCGTTCTGCTCGTTGGAAGTCAGCAACTTCAACTTTTCATGCAAATACCATCGTCTCTCGTTAACGCTTTTAATGGCATATTGCTATTTTCTCTGCTGGCCTCAGAGATATTTTTGCATTACAAGATAAAGTGGGTGAGATCATGAATCAAGATATAATAACGTCTACACTTTCAGGTGCGTTAAGGTCTGGTACGCCATTGCTCTTTGCAACGCTTGGTGAAATTTTGGCGGAAAGATCGGGAGTTTTGAATCTGGGCCTCGAAGGTATGATGCTTATGGGTGCCTTTACGGGTTTTAGCGTATCTTACATAACCGGTAACCTTTGGCTTGCCGTCATGGCGGCAATTTTAGTTGGAGGCCTTATGGCCTCCCTTCATGCTTTTATGTCGATAACTTTGCGTGTCAATCAGGTTGTAAGCGGTCTTGCGCTTGTTTTTCTTGGAGAAGGATTGAGTGGATTTTGGGGTCATGGTTTCGTTGGAATGCAAGCAGAGAGTTTTAACAACATCAAAATACCTTTTCTCGGAGACATTCCTTACGTTGGAACGATCGTTTTCGACAGAGACATTCTCGTTTACATAGGATACATTGCCGTACCAGTTATCTGGTGGTTTCTCTACAAAACAACTGCCGGCATGAATTTAAGAGCAGTCGGAGAATCTCCGGATGCTGCAGATGCAAGAGGTATAAATGTCGTGCTGACAAGATACATTTACACGATAATCGGAGGATTTTTCAGCGGTCTTGCCGGTGCTTACATCTCTCTTGCGTATACACCGATGTGGGTTCAGGATATGACGGCCGGTCGTGGATGGATTGCGGTAGCACTTGTCATATTTGCGATATGGGATCCCGTCATAGCATTGATAGGTGCTTACGCTTTCGGAGGAATAAGCGTGTTACAATTCAGTTTTCAAATAATTCAAGTTCCGATTCCCGTGAACATAATGAACATGTTCCCATACCTTTTCACGATATTCGTGATGCTTTTTGCGTCAAGCAACAAAATAAAGAAACGTTTTGGTGCACCTTCGGCTCTTGGAATTCCGTACTCAAGAGAGGAAAAAACTTGAGCGTTCAGTGAACGATGACACGTTATGGTATAATCTTTTTGACAAAATTTAAAAAGTGGTGATGTTCATGGGATACAAAAAAGAAATGATGGAATCAGAGATGATGAAGATTCTTTCTCAGGCTTTCTTCAACATGAAAGATCCGAGAGTCGAAGGGATGATCTCGGTAACAAGAGTTGAACTTTCCAACGATAAAAGATATGCAAAGGTTTATTTAAGCCTTTACGGTAATGACGATAAACGAAATGAAGAAATTTTTGAAGTTATAGAAAAAGCGAAAGGGTATTTCAAAACGACAATTGCACAAAGTTTGCATACCTTTAAAGCTCCTGATTTAACGTTTGTAAGGGATAGAGGTATAGAAAAATCTTTTGAGATTGATAAACTCTTCAAAAAAATAGAAAATGAACGGCATAATCAAAATTGATAAACCATCAGGGATAACTTCTCATGATGTGGTTAATATCGTCAGAAAGATATCATCCGTCAGACAGGTAGGACATGCCGGTACACTCGATCCATTTGCAACCGGACTTCTGATCGTTGGCATTGGAAACGGGACGAGAATTCTCGAATATTTTTTGCATGCCGAAAAAACCTACGATGTGATCGCGAAGATTGGTCTTACAACAGACACATACGATAAAACTGGTAAATTTGTGGAGGAAAATCCATGTGATAGAAGCGAAGAAGAAATACGTGAAACACTGCTTTCTTTCGTTGGCGATTACGATCAGGTCCCTCCGATTTATTCATCCAAAAAATATGCCGGTGTACGACTTTACAAGCTCGCAAGATCAGGTAAAATCATAACGATGCCACCCGTACGCGTGAAAATACATTCAATTGAAATCGAAAGCATAAAAAAACCTTACGTGAAATTCAAAACTGTCGTTTCAGGCGGAACTTACATTCGTTCTCTTTGCAGAGATTTTGGCATCAAACTTGGATGCGGTGCAATTGCACAGGAACTAAGAAGGATTCAAGTAGATCGATTCGATCTTTCTGGTTGTGTTGACATTCAGCATGCAGATAATTTCGATATGTCAAAGGTTATGTCTTTGGAAGAAGCAACACGTTTTATGTTTAAAACTGTCGTTGTGAACGATCTTGGATCTAAAAAAATTAGAGATGGCAGGTCAGTTGAAATAGACGATGTTATGTCTTACGAGGATTTTAACAAAGGAGAATTGGTAAGAATCTTGGATAAAAACGGAAAACTGATATCTATATCTTTGTCAGAGAGAAAATCAAGTTTCTTTTCCACTATCGACAAAGCCGAAAGAAAAGATATCGTTATAAGGCCAAAGAAGGTGTTCAAAAATTGAGATCTGTAACTATTGGAGTTTTTGATGGGGTACATTTAGGTCATACTTATATGGTAAGAAAAATGGTTCAATATGCGATTGATCATGATCAGATTCCAACGGCACTTGTCTTTGAGATGCCCTACGAGGCTATAACCAATCCACAAAACTTCGACGGTTTGCTTACGACACCCGATGAAAGATCCGAATTACTTAAAAATTTAGGCGTCAGGGATGTCATAATTCAAGATCTTAGATCAATTGTGAACATGAGAGAAAAAGATTATGTCGATCTACTTTTAAAAGAGTACTGGATGAAAAGCATTTATGTAGGTTACGATTTTAAGTTTGGCAAACATGCGCAAGGAGATGTGGAACTGTTAAAAGAAATGGGCAAGACGAGAGGTTTTACCGTTGACATAACTCCAAAAATTCTCGATGGAGATATGAGAATAAGCAGTTCTTTGATAAGGCATGAAATTAAAGCAGGTAGACCTGATGTGGCGCGCCATTTTATCGGAAGACCTTTTACAATATCTGGAATTGTTTTCAAGGAACGTGGAATAGGATCAAAAATAGGCTTTCCAACGGCCAACATTTCAAGAGAAGGAATCAACCTTGTAATTCCAAAATATGGAGTTTATCTCGTAAGATCGGTGATCGATGGCACAATCGTTTACGGTGTTATGGGAATAGGCGTGCGTCCAACTACTGATAGCGATGGAGAAGTAACTTATGAAGTTCATTTTCTTGATGGAGAATATCAACTTGTTGGAAAACGTTTAAAAGTCGAATTGTTGGAATTTTTGAGACCTGAAATTAAGTTTGCAAATCTCCAAGATCTCAAAGATGCGATAGCGAAAGATGTCAAAAAGGCAAAAGAAATGATATATCAGAAAAATTTTTATGGCTGAAAAGTTTGATTACACCAATTCATCAATTCCAAAATCTTTGATGAGACTTGCGCTACCTTCGATGGGAGCGTCTTTTTTCTCGTCCATTTACAATTTGATCGATACTTTCTGGATAGGCCATCTTGGAGCAGATCAGGTGGCGGGTGTTACGCTTGCCATGATGGTTTTCTTTTACGGCGGGATCTTCAACAACCTTTTCGGAACTCCTTCCGTCATATTGATTTCAAGAAGGTACGGTGAAGGAGATCATGATGGAGTTAGATGGGTTGTGGGTCAGACAATGTTTGCAAAAATTTTGGTCGGAACTGTTTTCATGATCCTCGCGTATTTTTTTATGCCACAATTGCTTGTTTTGATAGGTGCAAATGATAAAACCCTCTCTTACGGCCTTGATTTTCTTAAATGGAGATTATGGGTCATACCGCTTTCCTTTTCTGGCTACACGATGATGACAACATTTCAGGGAACTGGAGACACATATAAACTTTTTTGGGTCCAGGGCGTATCTGCCGTAATGAACATCGTCCTCGATCCTATTTTCATATACACACTTAAGATGGGCGTCGGCGGTGCGGCGATAGCCTCTGATATTTCGGAAATATATCTGCTGGCAATGGGTATCATACTACTCAACTCAAAAAACAGTTACGTTAAGATGAATCCTTTCAAGTACATGAAACCAAGAAAGGATATCATAAAGAAGATGATTTCTCTTGGCATACCAAGTGTTTTTGATAATCTATCGGCCAATTTAGTCTATTCCATTGTCTTAAGAATCGCTTCCATTTACGGTGCAGATCTTATAGCGGCACTCGGCATAGTCAACAACGTAAGAAGTATCTCTTTTACACTTGGATATTCTATGAATATGTCCACCTCAACGATGATCGGGCAAAATATAGGTGCCAAAAAACGTGAAAGACTTAAAAAAATAATTTTGACGTCGATATGGATTGGAGAACTTTTAATAGCCGGTTACGTCTTCGCTTTATTCTTTTTTGGTTCGCAGATAACTTACTTTTTTACTCCCAACGGTAACGTTGCCGCGATGGGCGGTTTGATGATGAAATTCTTTGCGATCAACGAAATATTTTTCATAATTGCTATGATAGGTTATGGAGTTTTGATTGGCGGTGGACTAACCAGAACTACTATGATGATAGGAATCGTATCTGATTGGGTTGTCCTGGCCCCGATGGTTTTAATTTTTTCTTCATTGCATTTTACATGGAAATTCATGATACTTTCTTTTGTGATCCAAAGCATCGTTATGGCAGGGTTGGCCATGGGAGAGGTAAAACGTGGAAAATGGATAGAACAAAAAGTGTGACATACTCCCACCACTTATAGAAGGGGGAGAATTCTTGCTTAAAAAGGGTTAAACTTTGTGATAAAATATAATCGGACCCGGACTCAGGATTCGGAAAATTCCATTCCTTAGTTCGATATTTTTGGAGGTGTCATATGGAAAGGGAAGAAAAGCAAAACATCATTGAGAGTTTTAGGCTCAATGAAAGAGACAACGGTTCTGTCGAAGTTCAGATTGCCTTGCTGACATCAAGAATAAACCATCTTACTCAGCATTTGAACTCAAATCCAAAAGATTTTCATTCAAGAAGAGGGTTACTTAAGATGGTTGGGAAAAGAAGAAGATTGCTTCGATACTTGATGAATCGTAAACCAGATGTTTACAAAGAACTCATATCAAAATTGAACCTGAGGCGCTGACATTTTTGTGTTTGGTAAGAAGCGGGGGGTAACCCGCTTCTTCTTTGAAAATTTTTAAGAGGTGATGAAATGTACAAAGTTTGGAAAAAAGAGTTCAAGGGGAAACAACTTGTCATAGAAAATGGGAAAGTTGCTAAACAGGCTGACGGAGCGTTTGTCGTTAATTATGGAGAATCAACCGTGCTTGTTACAGCCGTCATGGAAAAGAATGCCAAAGAAGGATTGGATTTTTTTCCGCTTACAGTTGAATTTCAAGAAAAATTTTACGCGGCTGGAAAGATACCGGGGGGATTTGTAAAACGCGAAGGGAAACCATCTGAAAGTGGAATTCTTTCGGCAAGAGATATAGACAGACCTATAAGGCCTCTTTTCCCGGAAGATTTCAAAATGCCGGTTCAGATCGTTGCAACTATTCTTTCTGTTGATCCACAAACACCACCGAACACTTGGGGAATTCTCGGAGCATCTCTTGCTTTGAATGCTTCCGTCATACCTTTCAATGGAATTGTTGCGGGTGTCAGAATAGCATACGTGGATGGTAAATACGTTTTCTTTCCTTCGGAAGAAATAGCCAAAGATGCCGAATTAGATTTGATAGTTGCTGGCACAAAAGATGCCATAACGATGGTGGAAGGCGAGGCAAATGAAGTAAGCGAAGAACTTATGGTTCAAACCTTGATGGAAGCTCATGAAGGTATAAAAGCGCTTATCGCTTTTGAAGAAGAAATACTTTCAGAGTTCAAATTTGATAAATTTCAATATGAAAAGCATCAATTGGATCAGGATTTGAAAGAAAGGTTTTTAAATCGCATTTCAAATGAAGAACTTGAAAAAAGGCTGCTTACATCCGGGAAACATCAAAGAGATAAAGCGATAGAAGACTACAAAAAAGAGATTATCGATCCTCTCTTAGAGGAATCGGAAATTTCTTCGGAAGTACTGGATGAAACCAAATACCTCCTTTCAGAAACATTCGAAGGACTTGTCAAGCAAAGCATGAGGAGGATGATCTTTGAAAAACATCTTAGAGTCGACGGCCGTGATCCCGATACCATAAGGCCAATAACATGCGAACTCGGTTTGCTTCCGAGAACACATGGCAGTGCTTTGTTTACGCGAGGAGAAACGCAAAGTCTCGGCATAGTTACCCTCGGCGCATCGATGGATGTACAGATCATTGATACTTTGCTTGAAGAAGGAGAAAAAAGATTCATGCTTCATTACAACTTCCCGCCTTTCAGCGTCGGTGAAACTGGAAGATTTGGGAGTCCGGGAAGGCGTGAAATAGGACACGGCCATCTCGCAGAAAGAGCACTTAAACGTATGATTCCACCTGAAAGCGAATTTCCGTACACTGTCCGTGTTGTTTCTGAAATTCTTGAATCAAATGGTTCTTCTTCTATGGCAACGGTATGTTCTGGTTCCCTTTCTTTGATGGACGCCGGAGTTCCGGCTAAAAAACATGTGGCGGGCGTTGCGATGGGTTTGATATTTGAGCCAGATGGATGGTTGGTTTTAACAGACATAACGGGAATGGAAGATCATCTTGGAGACATGGATTTCAAAGTTGCAGGTACGAGAGATGGCATAACGGCATTTCAGATGGATGTTAAAGTTGGACATGTTTCTGCAGATATACTCAAAGTTGCGCTTGATAAGGCAAAAAAAGCGAGGTATAGAATCCTTGATATAATGTACGATACAATTCCACAATCGAGGGAACATCTTTCAAAATATGCGCCTGTGATAAAACTCACATCGGTGCCTGTTGATAAAATAGGTGAATTGATAGGTCCAGGCGGAAAGAACGTCAAGGCTTTGTCCGAAGAATACAACGTTGAAATTCAAATAGAAGAAAATGGCAGCGTTAAAATTGTTGGAAATGATGTTGAAAATGTCAACAAAGCTATGACTTACATGGCAAATATGAGCAAAGAAATAAAACAGGGCGAACGTTTCATGGCGACTGTAAGCCGAGTTGAAAAATATGGATTCTTTGCAGAAATCGTTCCCGGCAGAACCGGACTTGTTCATATATCAAAGATGGGCAGGCGCGTCAAAAACGTTGCAGATGTCGTTCACATTGGAGATAAAGTTAACGTTGAGATAACCGGTTTTGATCCTTCGGGTAAACTTCAGTTAAGGCAAATAATTGAGGATGGAGAAGATCAAACAAATGAAGGTGAAGATGAAGTGAGAGATCATGATAAGAGAAGATGGAATAACGGTGGGGAAGACAAAAGACAGGATCATGATCGATAAACTTGAAAATGGTGTTCTTATGGTCTTTAAAGATATACCCTCTTTAAGGACCATAACCATAGGAATGGGCGTAAAAGTTGGATCAATCAACGAAAAAAACGGAGAATTTGGAATATCTCACCTTATAGAACATTCTGTTTTTAAGGGAACGGTTAATTTCACAGCCTCGGATTTGAAAAGATCTGTGGAGCGTTACGGTGGCATTATAAACGCTTTCACATCTGAAGAATATACCTTGTTTGAAACCAAAGTACCGGATTTTGCCACCAAAGATGCTTTTAACGTGCTTTTTGACCTTGTAACTAAACCGCTTTTCCCGTTAAAAGAGATAGAATCGGAAAAGCGAGTCGTGTTGGAAGAAATAGCGATGTATGAAGATGATCCTGTTGCTTTATCTGAAGAAAACTTGCTTAAAATGATATGGGGCGATTCTCCTTACGGAAGGCCAATAGCAGGAAAATCGGAAACGGTAATGGCCATAAATACCGAACAAATAAAGGATTTTTTTGAAAAGCATTATTTGGCGCGAAATATCGTGATCGTCATCATAGGGAATCTCGCATCGGTCGATTTGAAACACATCACAAAAAAGATGAATGAAATAAAGGATGGAAGAGTTGAAACCTTGCACCTTGAACCGATACCTCTTGATCCTTCTACAACCATCGTGGAAAAAAAGGATCTGAATCAAATAAACGTCAGTATGGGAATTCCGACGGTCAAAAGATCTGACAAAATTAATTATTCGCTAAGCATAACATCGACTATTCTTGGAAGTGGCATGAGTTCAATTTTATTTGATCGTTTAAGAGAAAAATTAGGACTTGTCTATTCTATTTCATCTTCCAATCAATCTCATACTTTTTGTGGAGAATTTACCATCAATTTTTCGACATCTGTGAAAAATTTGTTGAAAGCGATAAAAGAAGTGAAAAATGTTTTAAATGAACTTCCGGAAGAAATAGAGAAACAACTTGAATATGGTAAAAAGAAAGTTCAAGGCAGACTTTTGATGTCCACTGAATCAACACTTGCCACGATGTACATGATGGTAGACGATTATTTCACGATAGGAAAGATAAGAGGAATAGATGAGATAACTGATGAAATAGAAAAAGTTAAAGAATCAGATATATTTGAAATTTTCGACAAATATATGAAAAGAGAATGGATGCTTTCTTTTGTTGGACCATCTGGTTTGAAGGGAATTCTTAAAGATTGCGAATTTCTGGTGGATCACGGTGGCAGTTGAGTGGAAACGATTAGAAAAATTAAAATATGAAGAAACTTTGGCTGAAGATCTTTATGACCCGCTTTCGTTGAAAATTTTGCTTCCAAAAGGCACAAAAATGACTAAAGCACAGGTAAATGTCATTAAAGACAATGGAATATTTTGGATACCGTTGGAAGTTCATAAAGATGATCTTAGACCGACAAGGCGCTTGTTCGATGAAGCCGAAACAGATCTGACAGCGAGAGGATTCGATACTGCCATTCAAGTGGAAATTTATCGTGATTTTATAGGTACTTTTGAAAATATTTTAAAAGATTTAAATGCTAAAAAGCCCGCTCTTTCCGTATTTTACCAAATCTTGAATATACTTATCGATGAAGTTTCAAGCAACCAAACATTTGTAATCAACTTTTTCAGGAGATATCAAAACGGTTATCCTTACAAACATGGTATAAATACCGCCATTCTTTCTTTAATGGTGGGTGTAGCGCTTTCCATGTCAAGACAAAATCTTTTTTTACTTGCACAAAGTGCCATTTTGCACGATATAGGATATGTATTTACAGATACCCCTGACTACGTAGACATAGGTAAATTACCTGAAAGGGAAAAAGTCATTCAACACATATCGAAGTTACGTGAAATACTTTATTCATCGAATTTTATAGATAATCCAGAAGTTTTAGTTGCGATTTTAGATCATCACGAAAAATACGACGGGAGCGGTGTGCCACTTGGCAAAGCCAAAGATGAAATAAGTTTGTATGCCAAGATAATTCAAATTGCCGACGCTTACGATTCTCTTATCTCTACGACATCTGAAGCATTGAAAATGAGTCCTTATCAGGCGATAAAATGGATAATTGCAAGAACAGGAAAAGATTATGATCCTCAAATAATGAATAATTTCCTGAGGGTAACTGGAATATATCCAACAGGCACACGTGTAAAACTCAGCAATGGAAAATCGGGAATAGTGTTGAGATCAAGCAAAAGTGGTTTGCTTATTCCCGTTGTAGTGGTTGATGATAATTTGATCGATCTTTCAAAAGATAAAAATATCTGGATAGAAACTGTTATTTATTGAAAGGAGGAATTTTCATGAAAGATTTTGACAAATTCACTTATTTTCTTCCCACGAAGATCGTCTTTGGATCTGGTAAAATCAACGATCTCGGTGATCTTGTAAAACATATGGGAAAGAAAGCCCTAATAGTGACCGGTGGTAAAAGCGCCAAATCAACAGGGTTGCTTGACAAAGTGATGAAACAACTTGACAAAGTAGGAATTGATCATCTACATTTCGATAAGATAGTTCCCAATCCCCTTGCCACAACCGTTGATGAAGGTGCCAAAGTAGCCAGAGATGAGAATTGCGACTTTGTGATAGGTATAGGAGGTGGAAGTCCTATAGATTCGGCCAAAATGATAGCGGTTGTTGCGAAAGCAGGGGGTAATTGCTGGGATTACACAAATGTTGGAGGTGGTAAAACTCCAAAAGTAGCCCTTCCCATAGTTGCGATACCAACGACGCACGGAACTGGTACGGAAGCAGATCCATTTGCAGTTGTTACAAATCCAAAAACAAAAGAAAAAATAGGTGTTGGATTCGATGCAACCTTTCCAACCTTATCAATAGTGGATCCGGAATTGATGATCTCTTTGCCTTCGAATCAAACCGCATCAACGGGAATGGATGCTTTCTATCATGCGATAGAATCGTATTTAAACGTTAATCACCAGCCAGCATCGGATCTTTTGGCACTTGAGGCTATATCCTTGATAAATCAGTACCTTCCGATGGCGTACAAAGATGGCAAAAACATAGAAGCACGCACAGCACTTGCATGGGCAAGCACTGCCGCCGGCATATGCGAAACGCTTTCCGGATGCATAGCAAATCATTCTCTCGAACATCCAATAAGCGGTTATTACAACATAACGCATGGTGTGGGACTTTGTGCGACCGGTCCTACGCTTTTTGAG
Organism: bacterium; assembly: GCA_021800445.1. GTDB lineage: Bacteria > Thermotogota > Thermotogae > Mesoaciditogales > Mesoaciditogaceae > Athalassotoga. The sequence continues at coordinate 92,417 of JAJYYZ010000002.1, forward strand.
TACATTTTGCCGCATGTCAAAGAAAGACTCGCAAAAGTTGCTCTGACGATGGGTGCTCCCAAAGGCATCACAGACATAGAAACACTCGCAAAAATGTCGCTAGAACTTTTAAGAAGATTACAAAAATCCGTAGATCTTGATGTGTCGCTTTCGAAGATAGGTGTTGAAAGATCGAAGATAAAATCCCTTGCCGCCGATGCGATGAGAACGATGGGTGGACTTGTTGATGTAACACCGGGGAATCTTAAGGTTGAAGACCTTGAAAAGATATATGAAAAATCATTTTGAGATTTAAAATTAATGTGATATAATCTTATTCTTTCCAAATTTCAATATAAGGGGGTAATGAGAAATGCGGAAGTACATTGTTTTGGTGGCGTTGGTTTTGATACTTGCTTTTTCGGCTTTAGCGGCTGGCGTTCAGTTTAACATTCTGACCTACTACACGATGAATTTGCAAAATCAAACATCGTCGCAACCTGCAAACATCTTTCCTATAGCCTATCTTAACATTCCGGTCATGAAAGGACTAAACATAAGCATTCAAGACTACCTTGCAACGAGTTTAGCGACTTTCTCAGCCTTCGGCGTAACTTTGATTCAACCGACATTTTGGTATGCCAATTATTACTCCGGAGATTTGAACGTCTATGTCGGTAAGTTCAGATCTAACCATGTTTTGACAAGAGAATCAAACTACTTGTGGATAATGCCATGGGTTGGTGGATTTTACGATTACGTAACAGGTGGCGAAATAAATTACAATCCCGGAAATCTTGCAATGGGTGTAAGGTACGATGTGCCAAGTTCAACATTTGGAGGATATGTTGGATACGCCGCTAAAAATGCGAGCCTTTACGCTTACGCAGCCCAAGATTTTAGTTACACAAGGAACAACAAAATTCACCTTTCGGCAAATGGTCAGTTGAATTTCAACCTTGGAGATGTCTCAATGTCAGCCATAGGTGGCGCAGCATACGATCTTAACGCCACTAATCCGACTTTTGGAATGCCAACGTTTGAAGGCGAGTTAAACGCGAATTACAACCAATTTTCATTCCATGGACTTTACGCAAGTCAACCGACGAGCACTTCGGCCTATATCCATTACGATACAACGGATCCTGATAGATACGGATACCCGTTACAGGTTGCAAATGCGATTTTGACCTACAATCTTGATAAGTCCAACGCGATAGGTGGTCTTGTTGACTGGAATTCAAAACTTTCTTCGCCGTCTTTCGGTTTGTTTTATCAGCATGGATATTTCAGCATAACGGTTGGTACCGGCAACATGACGGGATCCATTCCGGGAAGCAATTACATAGTGCTTAATTATTCAACCTATGTTTCTCTGCCTTTAACTTCAGGGCCCCTGTTCTAAAGAGTAACCCAATTCATTGCCCGCTTTCGCGGGCAATTTTTCTTTAAAATTGCTGAACGAGACACGTTGGACCACCAGTACCTTTTACAAATTCTGAAAGATCGATCTCATGAACTTCAAAACCGAATTTTTTCAAGATCTTTATAGCAGTGAGATTTGACTTTTCCGCTATTATTTTGTCGGGTGGTAAAAAGATAACGTTACCGCTTATGAAATTATCGGATGGTACCTCTAAAATTTTGAAATCATTGAAAAAATCTCTTTCAAAAAGGCTTTTAACGCCGATGAGATTTTTCCCACCCAAAAATGTCATCATACCTCCGAGATGCAAATAGGGCTGGGGAACTTTTGCAACTCTTATCTCATACCCAAGAGAAGAGAGAATTTTTGATAATTGGTTTATCCCTTCTGAATTTGTTCTTGTTGAAAAACCAAGAAAGGCAACATGATCGGAAAGAATAACATCGCCGCCTTCTGCCGTTGCCGGAAATGTTATTTCTCCTATGCGATTCTTACCCATAGATTCAAGCATATTTCCAAGCCATTCTTCTTCCGAGCGTCTGCTTTCAAGTCCCATTCTCATTTTAATATATCCGAAAGGCGTGCAAAAAACAGGATCTTTTGTGAAAACGGAATTCGGATGATCTTTCAATTCTTCCGCCTTTATGACTTTATGGCCGAAACTTTCTATCGTTGAAGAAAGTTTTCGATGTTGGAATATCGCCGTTTCAATTTTCGCCCTTTCAGTTATGTTATGAATTTTAAGATCCTCAACCTCGAAATACGCCTTGTGAGGTTCGCACATCAAAAAGTTCATTGATTTTCTCCTTTCAAAATATACCTATCACTTTAAAAGTCGAATGCTTATTTACTTTAAACAGAGGGCAGGATGCCTCGATCAGTGAACAGTGACGAGTGAGTAGTGAAGAGTTTTTCTGATTACAGATTGCTACGAGCCACAACCTACCCGCCATCAGGAGGCACCTGCCGCAGCGATGATTCGGAATTTAAAGTTGATTGTTATTTTTTTGTCATGGATTTATGGTTGTAACATAAGTAAACTTCCCATTCACAACTTCGTTGACGACAGCAGATTTTATTGCATCTCCGCTTGCATCTATCGTTATGTAACCTGTGGCCCCTTCAAAATCTTTTGTGTTTCTTATAGCCGCGTTAATTTTTTCCGGACTTGTCGATCCAGATCTTTGAATTGCATCTCTTAAGAGCAAGTACGAATCGAAACCAAGGGCGGCAAAGGCTGAAGGAAGTGTTTTGTAGATTTCTTGATATTTTTGAACAAATTCCTTCCCTATTTGTGTCGATGGATGTTCAGCGTTAAAACTTGTCGTGTAGTACAAACCATTTACGGCATTCCCTCCAATGGTTATAAGTTGCGGAGCCTCTGCACCATCTCCGGCAAGAAAAGCGCCTGTATAACCAAGTTGTCTTGATTGACGGGCTATCAACGCTATTTCAGGATAATAGCCTGGAATATAAATTAAGTCTGGATTATGACTTAGCGCATCTGTAATCTGTGCGCTGAAATCTTGATCGCCGGATTGATAGTATTCTCTGTAAACTTTTCCGCCACCCGCTGTGAAATCTTTTATAAAGAAATTTGTCAGGCCAACGCTGTAATCCTGTGCCACATCGGTGAATATGACGGCTGTTTTTGCCTTGAGATAGTTAAGTGCAAATACGGCTGCGACATGTCCTTGAAATGGATCGATGAAACATACCCTAGAAATGTAATTTTTCCCTTGCGTTACAAGCGGATCTGTTGAGGCTGGCGATAGCATTGGTACATGTGCTTTTTCCGCAATAGCGCCACCCGCCATTGTGTTGGAACTCGCAAGTTCACCTATTATGGCGACAACCTTGTCAAGATATATAAGCCTGCTAACAACATTTGCCGCTTCAGTCTTGTCAGATCTGTTATCTGCAAGTACAAGTTGAATTTTATCACCTAAGACCGCAGGAAACATCTGTTGGGCGATTTGAACGCCTTCATAAGTCTGCTGACCAAATGCCGAGATGCCTCCGGTCATCGGAAATGCAATACCCACCTTTATATTCCCGCCCATCACCATTACGGAAACCATTGTCAACACCAAGAACAACACTAAACGTTTCACTGCTAAAACCTCCCTTTATGTGAGATAAAAAAAGCCGCGCTGTAAAAACGCGGCCTGACAGGTTTCTAAATTTGCCCGTCAGGCCATGTTTATTATCACCACCAAATTTTCTAACAAAATTTTTTTAAACACGCACTCACCTTATCTTTAAGATTTCAATTATTTTAACATTTAACATTAAAGAAGTCAATTAAGAAAGTGTTAACTTTTTTTGCTTTTTAGTTGATCAATCTAAAAGATCGAATGTCCACTAAAGTATGATTTTTCAAGGAAGATCGAAGGAAAGATTTAAGGGACCATTTTGATCTTTTAATCCAAGCACATGTACATGCCATCCGCTTAGATCGAAAAGTTTTGGAATGTAAATCCTGTTACCATATATAGAAACATCGTTTTTGTTCAAAATAACATTTGAAGCGCCGTTGGTCATTTCAAAAACTGGATTTGCGTAAAAATAAACATTTCCTGAAAATAGAATGGTGACGTTTGTAGAGGTGTATGTTACGCTTTCAACTTTCAAAGGTTGAGGATGAACGGTGAAATTAGCCTTACTTACAATCGAATCGTTTATGCTGACTGTGAAAACATCATCGCCGTAAGATGAAAGCCATGTTGCGTAGAAATTAGGTGAACTACCATAAACTTGTATCGGCACGCCGTTAACGTAGGCTGAAACATTAAATTGTTTTGAATTTGAAGCGGCAAAAAATGGTATCTTTATCATCCCCGTTGATGTGGCGTTGATAGTTGGAATTAGAACAACACTCGTTGCACCCGGAGATGCGATTAAAACATTTCTCGTTACAGATTCAAAGTGTCCAATGTCATCGATAACCGTACATGTCGCCTCGTAAAGACCCTCAGTTTCAGATGTTGGGATCTTGAAATTGAAAGTGTAAGTGTTGCTTGCGTTGGCGCTTAATTCGTCGCTTAAATTTCCGAGTTTTAAAACAACATTTTGAATGCCATTTGGAGAATAAGCGTAGACAGTTATGGTAGATTGATGTCCTGCGGAGATCATTTCAGGCATATTCGTAAATTGAATGTAAGGTTTTGCGTCTGATGGCTTTACAACGTTGATGTAAAAAGTTGGCGTCGAGATTAAACCTTGACCGTTTATGGCCGTTACAGTGAAATCGTGAATTCCAAGGTCTCCGAAAGAAAGATTAAAAGTGTTTGAGTTGAATGGAATGTTTTTACCATCCACGCTTAAAGATACGGATTGAATGCCACTTTCTGGATCGTAAACGTCTATATGAACAGGAAAATTGACATCTTGAGATATTGTATCAGGATAAAAGGCTTTCACAATAGGTGGGGTTGAATCTTTGACAAAAAAACTATCGGTTTTTGTCGCTACATTTCCACCTGTTCCGGCGGCAAAAAGCGTTACTTTATGATATCCGTAAACACCTAACCAGTTTGCAGTGTACAAAGATGTTCCAATCAAAGTCGTAGGAATAGGTGCTCCATCGAGTTCAAACACGACGCCAGATAAGCCGTTTGAATCAACAACGTTTGCAGAAAAACTTATATTTTGTCCTGAAAGCAGAGTTGCTGATTTTGTGAAATTATAAATCATAGGTCTCGAAGAACCTCTCACGAGCATACAAGAAGACAGCGCCAAGATTAAAACTAAAATCGAAAATATGAATAAAAATTTTTTCATTTACTCAAAAATCTAAACCAAGGCCGAATCTCCATTCTTTCACTCCCGAAAAGGATGTAAAGTTGGTTACGCTACCTTGTGCCTCTCCAAAGGCTGAAAAATTACCAAGGAAAAGATCTGCACCTATGTGATAGTAAAGAGGATTGAGAGAGACCGGACTGAATCCATTTTGAAAAGAAAATTGCGTTTGCAAGCCAACGCCCAAATATGGCCTTATGTTGCCTGTTGGTAAAGATACAAGCAAAGTCGGCCAAAGGCTCCATGACCTTACATTTCCAAGTTGAGTTATATCTAAAATGTTGTTTACCGTTCCTTCGATTGTAAGTTCAACTCCGAGTATGCCTAAAGATTTAACGGTTAAACCCAACGCGTAACCCGAAGGCGAAGTCAAAATCCCTGTACTTGCGTTTATCGACATCACGGCAAATGAGGAAACTGCCAAAAGCATTGTTAAGGTTAAAACCAAGATCAAAATTTTCATGAATCATCCTCCTTTATTTTATAAACGTAAGTAAAATCACACCTATTGCCACTGTAAGTACTATCAATGGCATTATCAACGACTGGTTATTCGTGATCGTAAACTCATAGTTCGAAGAAAAGCCCACAACATTGGTAAGCTTTACAACAAAGGTTCTTGAACCTGTAAAATCTCCGATTACGAAATTAACGTTTCCGTTAAGAAAATCATTCTTTCCCATAAAAATCAAGGTATTATCCGCATTTTTAACGTATAATTCAGCGTCTTTGAGTCCTATTAAATCTGTTGCCGCGACGGTTATGCTGTACTTTCCGCTTAAGAACAATTCACTTCCTGAAAATGATACCACTTTTGGACCGTTGTTGTCGATACCCACCTTTTTTTGCGCTAACAAAGACTCGCCCGTGATAAGATTTGCTTTGACAAACAGCGTATGAAAACCATCTTCGAACATCTGAGTGTTAACATTTGCCTCAAAAATCTTTGGAGAATTATCTGAGACAGAAATCGGTTGATCCAAAATTGTTTGGTTATCCATTGTGATTTGCACATTTTCTCTGCCGTATCCGGGTGGAACTATCGCAAAAATCTTCTCTGTACCTTTTAAGTAATTGCCATAATCGGGAAGATTGAAAATTCCAATTCCATTTTCGATATTTGTCATGATTTTGTAAGAAACAACAAGAGCTGTGGCAACAGATGTTAGATACCCATTTTCACTCTTGAAGGTCACGTAAGAATACAAACTTGTCGATGGCAATGTTGAATTGAAAGTCCATTGCCTGTCGAAGAATTTTCTCACTTTCCCGTTAAAATACACTTCAAGTGTTATGGGCATACCGTCTCCAGAAAATCCGCCTATCTGAAAGTCACCATTTTCACCGGTGAAGACTATGGCCGGTGATATCTCAAAGGCAGGTCCGCTCCCTACGGAGCGGACGACACCTTCTGCCATTACAAAACATGCCAGAAAGGCAGACAAAATCAAGACAAATGCTTTCAACATGATTTAGAACTCCCATATTGATCCGTTATTCATCAAAACATTTCCAAGCATGTCCGTTATCCCATTTACGATTACAATGTAAGGGCCATAAGAAATTTTAACGTCTTTCACGCTGATTACATTACCGCTTATCGTTGGAATCCCCAATTTGGTTATCTTACCGTTGAGGTCTTCCAAATTAACAACTGGCGTACCTTCAATATCTTTGTTGAAATAAATCGACAGAGTTTCATTTGAAAGTTTAACATCTTTTATCGCAGGTCCTAACGTATCAACGTAAACAGTTACATCCTGTGATGAAGTATTTCCAGCCATGTCAACCGCTTTCAATTCAACTTTAACGTACTTTCCATCGATATCCGCAAAGGCTTTTCTGAGAGAAACAGTGTATTCTCCAGCCGATGAAAAGATTTTGAAGTACAGAGGCTTATCTTCAAGATTCGCATTTAAAGAGGCATATCTGAGATCTTTACCTTCTACGTTCAACTTGAGCATCGCATCCGATCTCATCGTGATCGTTGAAGGAATTGAAAGACTTACAATAGGTGCCAATGGATCGATGAATATCGCCAGTCTCGCGTTGAACATGCTTGTTTTACCGTTAACCGGGTTTGTTGCTAAGATGTTTAAATCATTTATGCCGGATAGGATAAATGACTGATTTTCAATGTTTTTACCGTTCAGCGTGATCTGGAATTCAGGCTTCATCATACCGGCTGTGATTCCGTTTATGGCTACCGTTGGAGTTGATTTCTCGAAAGCGTAAAATTCGGATCCATTCTCAAGTCTTTGCCCGTCCAAATATACGTTGATAACAGGAGATTGCGTATCGACAAAATATCTTTTCACAACCGGCGTTGCATGTTTGCCAAGATAATCCATTGCCTTGATTTCGAAAGTTGATTCACCGCCAATCTTCACACTCGTTATCGTTGCGATCCAGATGGAATCACTTACATTAACGGCCTTTATACCGCTGACCGTTACCTCTTTTATCCCGATACCGGTACCATCATTTGTTTGTATCGTGATTTTCAAAGGCGTATTTGGACCATAAGTCGCAGGATAAGTTGCGTTGACGATTTGCGGATTTGCAATGTCAAAGGCAAAATAGAAATCTTTTTTGCTTTCGGTCTTAAGACCATTTATTTTATTTATCGATGTCAAACCAACGCTGTAAAAACCTGTGCTGTTTAACTTGATCTCGGTGGATTCTTGAGATAGTTTGAAGATATTTCCATTGATATTTACAGTCGTATCGGGCATAACCTTAGAATCAGTTGTCGCCGATATCTTTATATAAGCAGGCGGTACCAAATTCCAGTACTGTCCATCTTTTGTCATTTGTGCGATCGGTACTATTTCAACGTAAGGAGGTTTGGCATCCACGAAGTACCTTGTAGAAGCCGAAGTTGAGAGGTTAAGTTTGTCGTATGCCGTGACTTTTACCTGAGCGTAAGTGCTCGTTGCCACTTTGGGGCTTGTAATTGTCGCAATCCATGTCGTACCGCTTGCTTCAGCGTTAACATCGTTGATCGTTACAGAACGGATACCGGGGCCATTTTCATCGCTAACTTTGATTTTTGCCACAAAAGTATTCGCCGGAGAGGTTGTTGACGGCAAAGTTGTTTTTTCGATTTGAGGTGGAACGGTGTCAAATGCCAACTTGTAAGTTTTTATCAGCGTCGTCGAAAGGTCGTTGACCTGATTCGTGGACACAACGGTTATCGTGTAAGTTCCGGGCGAATTCAAATCGATTGATATAAAATTGTTGCCACTGTAAACAACAGGATCTTTGTTGATGATGACCTCTGTTTGTGGAGAAACGCCAGAATCCGTCGTGGCACTTATTTCTATTTTTATAGGTTCATTACCTTTATTCCAGTAAGTTCCATCAATGTATGCAGAGGCAATTGAAATCACGCTAACGTGAGGCGGATTTACATCGACGAAATATTTTTCTGTCAAAGACGATTCATTTCCAAGATAGTCGATGGCTTTTACCGTGAATTTTTCGTAACCGCTGGAAGTAGAGTTGGCACTTAAAAGTGTTGCTTCCCATGTATCATTGTTGACTTTCAATGCTACTTTATCACCGATCATGATCTTACTTACGCCTATTCCGTTGCCGTCCGTTGCCACGACAGAAATTTTCATAGGTTCATTTGGTCCTATGTATTTATCATATGAAACGTTTGAGATGTGAGGATTTTGGTTATCCACTCTGACGTTAAAAATGTAAGATACACTCGTTGATAAGCCACTTATCGTGTCTGTGGCTACGATACTAACTTTGTAAGTTCCGGAACTTTTGAAACTCACGGTGGCTATCTTCGCACTGTATCTTTCAATCGTGGCCTGAGATATATCTGGTGCTTTCTTTCCATTCACGTTAATCGCGATTTGCGGTGCCACATCGGCACAAAACGTTGTAGCCATAAGCGTTAGAGATGGAAGATCGTATTTCCCCCACATAATTCCGTTCTTTGTAATCGATGCGGTATTGGTTACTTTAAGGTACGGTGGCATTCCATCGGAAATCACCTTGATCGTTGATGAAGATTGATTACCGGCACCATCCGTTGCCATTGCGATTATGCCGAATGGTCCTGTTTTCGGAGGTGTCAAAATCGTGGCAATCCACGTTGAATTATAAAGTAACCTCGCCTTGATATCGTTGATAACCACAGTCGCGATTCCGCTTGTCGTTGAAATAGCCGTCACGTTTATTGGGACATTCGAATTTGCAGGAAGATAGGGCTTTATCTCTAAAAATTTGACAACCGGTAAGTTGGTGTCAACGATGTATCCTGCTATCGATGAGAAGATTTCTCCCGCCACGTTAATGGTTTTGACTGAAAAAATGTGCCATCCATTTTTGAGATGTGAAATTTCAACGTTAAAAGATCGTGAAAGGTAAACCGTCGCTGAAGGGCTTACATTTATGACGGAAGCAACCTGAGTGTCTACCATAAATTCGATTTTGGCGAGTCCAAGTCCACCGTAAACTTTTACAGGTACCGTTACGTTAGAAACGTTACCTATGTAAGAATTTCTCGATGATATCAACTTGCCTATTTCTATGACTGGATTTGCGTTTATCGAAACGGTAACGGTTGTCTGTTTATCAAAACTTTCTCCGTTTCGCGTTATAGCACTTACAAGTAAAGGAAAGTCTTGTGATGATTGAATTACAGATGGCGCGGTGAAATCAAAAGCAGCCGTGGAACCAGTAGCTTTCAAAGTCTTTCCATCAAAAGTCGTTGTTATGTAAGAGATGGGTTCTCCCGAAGTCGAATAAGCGCTTACAAATACCTTGAACGGAGCATTTGCAAGTACTTGCCGAGGATATACCTGCACTTGCATTTGAATGATTTGTGCACCTGCAAACAAACTAACGACGGTAATCAAAACAATCAATAAAAAGATTACCTTTTTCACAATTTTACCCCCTTTACAGGACTTCACCACAACTCATTATTATATCACGTTTTATGCTTGATCAACTTTTTAACTTTTTTTGAGCAAGAATTATCTCCCCTCTCAGCAAAGAATGCATAGATGTGGGAGATACTTCTGTTATAATTGAATTAGTTTGTTTGACTATGACCGATAGTACTGTTAGATTTTATTTTACATCTTTACGATGGATGTTCTCAAGACAAGATCTTTTCAAAAGGCATTTTGATTCTTTCAAAACTTTCTATCTTACCGCTGTCTATTCTTATGTACGCTGTTGCGTATTTCAAAATTTTTTCATCGTGGCTCACTATGACAAAAGTTTGTTTATTTTTTTCGTTGAGAATTTTTATGAAATCCATAACCATGAATGACGTTTTTGTGTCAAGTGCGCCTGTAGGTTCATCTGCCCAGACGATTCTCGGTTCTCCGGCTATTGCCCTTGCAACGGCAACTCTTTGCCTTTCGCCACCGCTTATCTGTGCGGGAAATTTGTCTATTACATGTATAAGTCCGTTTTCTTTGAGTACTTCTATTGCCCTTTGATTTGCCAGTTTTTCAGACCAACCGCGCGCAAGTAAAGGAAGAGCGACATTTTCTTTCACGGTTAAAACATTTATAAGGTTATACTCCTGAAATACAAATCCCATATTCTCTGCCCTGAACTTCGTCTTTTTGTCATCTGGTAATTTGCTCAGATCCACACCGTTTATGACGATCTCTCCGGAAGTTATGTCATCGATGCCGGACAGACAATTGAGAAGGGTCGTTTTGCCGCTGCCAGAAGGACCATATATGAAGAAAAGATCGCCCTCTTCTATTTCAAAATTCATACCTCTTAGGGCTTCATAAGAAAGTTCACCACTCTTGTAAATTTTTCTTATGTTTTTAACTATCACCAAAGCCAAGGTTTTTCCTTCTTTCCTTGCCACCAATCATTCTCTATTCTAATTTTATACTTTGTTTTGCAAATTGTGAGTAAAAATATCATGTCATTTGTGAAACGATTAACAATTTTTGATCATTTGTGACATGCTCCCACCACTTATAGAAGTGGGAGAATTCCTGCTCAAAAAAGATTAAAATATCTCCCAAAAATGATAAAATTGATTTAGAGGTGTTTAAATGGAAGATTTTGTGCATCTTCATCTGCATACCGAATACAGTCTTGGCGATTCTATTGTGAGAATGGATGCGCTGATGGACGAAATCAAAAAGTTTGGTATGAGTGCTGTGGCAATAACCGATCACGGCACATTGGGAGGTGTGCATAAATTTTGGTCTTCAGCTAAACAGCATGGAATAAAACCGATAATCGGATGTGAAATATACATAAACGGCGAAGAAAAAAAGAGAAATCATCTTACGGTGATCGCCAAAAACAAAAATGGATATCTTTCAATTGTTAAAACACTTAATTCCATGACCAAATCCGGCAAGAAATTTTTGGAAGATAAAGACGTTTTCGAAATGAAAGATGTTATGATACTCTCAGGATGCATGAGCGGGAAAATACCAAGACTCATTTTATCGGGTGAAATATCGAAGGCTCGCAATACAGCCCAATCTTATCTTGAAAGATTCGGAGAAGATTTTTACATTGAAATCATGAGAACCGGCCTTGAAGAGCAAAGAGATCTTAACATGGATCTTGTGGACTTGGCCAAAGAATTGAAGATAAGAGTTGTTGCGACAAACGATATCCATTTCATAAAGAAGACCGATGCCTTGTCTCATGGTTTGTTTGTTTCGATGGGAAGAAACATAAGATGGGATGGTACTTTCGCTTATGGAAGTGATGAATATTATCTTAAATCTCCAGATGAGATGAAACTGCTTTTCGATGATTTACCATCGGCAATTGAAAATACACTTGAGATATCTTCAAAATGTATCGATTACGATCTTAAACCAGATTTGAATTTGCCTCTTTTATCTGAAGATGATTGTAAAACAATTCGAAATGCCATTGATCTTGAAAAGCTTGACGATCAAAAGTTAACAAGGGTAAAAAAAGAATTGAAACTGATAGAGTCAAAAGGATTTTGCACATATTTTTTGACAGTCTCAAATATCATTCGTATCGCCGAAAAGTTTGGGATATTGATAGGACCTGGAAGAGGATCTTCGGTCTCTTCTCTTGTTTCTTACCTTTTGGGCATAACGTCTATAGACCCTCTTAAGTACGATTTGCTTTTTGAAAGATTTCTCAACGAATCAAGGACCGGTGATCCTGATATAGACATAGACGTCGAAGACGATCAAAGAGGCGCGCTTATTTCGGCGCTTTCTCAAAATTACGGGGTAGATCACATCGCACAAGTCGGCGCTTACGGAACACTTGGATCAAGGGCTGTTGTAAGATCTGCTGGTAAATCTCTTGGACTTAGCGATAGAGTTATAGAAGATATCGCATGGAGAGTTTCCGGATATGGAACTATTTCAGAGGCTCTTTCAAAAGATCAAGAGTTGAAAAAAATCTCTCAAAGCGTTGAATTGAGAAATTTAATGGATTATTCGGTAAAACTTGAAGGTCTCGTTCATCATAAAACGACCCATGCCGCAGGTATCATAATATCTAAAGAAGAGATCAACGATACAATGCCTCTGACTTTCGATGGTCAAAGATGGATAACGGAATTCGATATGGAATCTCTTGCGGATTTAGAAGTAACAAAGATAGATTTGCTCGGTCTCAAAACACTCACAAACATCAAAGATACACTTGGAAGTGCCACAAGAGAGGATTTAATGCGAATACCGATAGATGATCCTCGAATATACGATATCCTCAAAAAAGGCAATACGGTTGGAATATTTCAACTTGAAAGCACTTCTGCCACTTCATTGACAAAAAAATTGTCCCCTGAAAGTTTCAACGATGTCATAGCGCTTCTAAGCCTTAACAGACCGGGACCTATGTATTCTGGGGTAGCAGATGAATATGTGAGAAGGCGTCACGGCGGATCTGTCATGAAAGACGATTTTGGACTTGACAGTATCTTAAAAGATACTTATGGAATGATGATATATCAGGAACAGATCATGAAAATAGCAAATGACGTGGCAGGCTTTTCGGGAGAAAAGGCCGATATGTTTAGAAAGTCTATTTCAAAAAAAGATCCGGTTTTAATGGAAGAATTGAGATCTGACTTCGTAAAAGGATGCGTTGCAAACGGTTATGTTGAATCCAAAGCGCTAAGACTTTTTGAAACCATAAGTAATTTTGCCTCTTACGGTTTTAACAAATCTCACAGCGTCGCTTATGCTTACATAACGGTTTGGACGGCTTACCTTAAAGCGACGAAACCTGCTGAATTTATATCATCTTTGATGAATTCTAACATTTCAGAACCTGCAAAACTTTTGATGTACGAGAAGGAACTCGATAAATTATCTATAAAACTCCTTCCGCCGGATATAAACGAATCGAAAACATTCTTTTATTCCGACACAAAAGCCGTAAGAATAGGTTTTGAGGCGATAAAGGGCGTCGGAACGAATCTTGGACATGTTATAGAAGAGGAACGATCGAAAGGAAGATTCGAAAATTTTCAGAATTTCGTTTCAAGAACGAGAAAAAAAATAAACGTAAAAGCGCTTGAGTTTTTAATTTTAAGCGGAACTTTTGATTCTACCGATCCAAACAGAAAATATTTGATGGACAATCTTGAAATGATAGTTGATCTTGCAAGCGGCGGATTGAAGATCATCCAGCAACAACTGTTTGAAAATGGATCAAAGGCATCGCTTCCATCTTCAGAAAACTATCCGGATTATGATTTGAACGAAAAGATAAAACTCCAAAGGCAGTATTTAGAAATAGGTCTGAATCTGGCACATTCAGATGGATTTGCAAGGGTCATTGAAAGCGGATTCGGAAAAGTGTCATTTCAAATTTTTGAAAATGAAGGTAAAATTTTTGCGACCGATGGAGAAAACGAAGTTGCATTTTCTTATTCCGAACCCCTAAAAGAGGGAGAAATTTATGAAGGAGAGTTCATTTACAAAAATGGAAATATGATCCTTTCCAAACTCACAAAAAGTTCAGAGAAAACTTACATATACATAAAAGATCCAACCGAAATGCAAGAATACATGCAACGTATCGTTGAAATGAAAGGACATCATGTTGTTTTCAAGTTTGAAGATTTATCCCTCACATTAGACGATAAAACTTTAAAAGAGGAGGAGTACTGATGGAAAATTTTGAAATCCAGAAGAAATACGAAGAATGGGAAACACAGACGAAAGCACTCATAAAAAAATATCCAGAAGAAGGAAATTTAAAAACGAGTTGGTCAGAAACGGTCAAAAGACTTTATACCCCTTTGGATACACCAGATTATTCAAAGATAGGCTTTCCGGGTGAATATCCTTTCACAAGAGGCGTTCAAAACACCATGTACAGAGGGAAACTCTGGACAATGCGTCAATATGCCGGTTTTGGAACGGCCGAAGAATCGAATAAAAGGTATAAATACTTGCTTGAACAGGGTCAAAGCGGTCTTTCGATAGCCTTTGATCTTCCGACGCAGATAGGTTACGATTCAGATGATCCGCACTCTCTGGGAGAAGTGGGTAAGGTTGGCGTTGCCATAGATTCTCTTTACGACATGGAAACACTTTTCGATGGTATTCCTCTTGACAAAGTAAGCACTTCAATGACGATAAACGCCACAGCATCTACACTTCTTGCCATGTACATGGTTGTCGGTGAAAAACAGGGCGTTAAAAGAGAAAAATTGCGTGGAACTATTCAAAACGATATTCTAAAAGAATACATAGCACGGGGAACTTACATATATCCGCCTAAACCTTCTATGAGAATAATAACCAACATATTTGAATTTTGTTCAAAAGAAATGCCACTATGGAATACGATAAGTGTCAGCGGTTATCACATAAGAGAAGCGGGGGCTAACGCGATTCAGGAAGTTGCTTTCACAATAGCGGATGGAATCGAATACGTTAAAACGGCAATCGAGGCCGGACTTGATCCAAATGTTTTTGGGAAAAGGTTATCTTTCTTCTTCGCCTCTCATAACGATTTATTTGAAGAGGTGGCAAAATTCAGAGCGGCAAGGCGTATATGGGCAAAAATCATGAAAGAAAGGTTCAAAGTCACAGATCCTGAGGCTTTGAAATTAAGATTTCATACCCAGACTTCAGGATCGACCCTTACCGCGCAACAACCAGAGAATAACATCGTGAGGGTTGCCATTCAGGCACTTGCAGCCGTTCTTGGAGGTACTCAATCTCTGCATACTAACTCCATGGACGAAGCACTTGCTTTGCCAACTGAAGATTCAGTAAGAATTGCGTTGCGTACCCAGCAGATAATAGCCTACGAATCAGGTGTTGCGAAAACCGTTGATCCACTTGGAGGTTCATACTACGTCGAATCTTTGACCGATGAAATAGAAAGAAAATCTTTTGATTATATAAAACACATAGACGAAATAGGCGGAATGATAAATGCCATAGAATCTGGATATGTCCAACAGGAGATATCCAACAGCGCTTACAATTATCAAAGGGTAATAGAATCGAAAGAACAGATAATAGTCGGTGTCAACGATTTCACAATGGAAGAAAAGAATTTGAGGAAAACCATGAAAGTAGATGATGAACTTGAAGCAAAACAAATTGAAAATATTAGAAAGATGAAAAACCATAGAGATACATCGGCCGTGAAATCGAGCCTTGTAAATCTTGAAAAAGTTGCCAGATCGAATGGAAATCTCATGTATCCGATAATCGATGCGGTGAAAGTGTATGCAACTGTGGGTGAAATATCTGATGCTTTGAGAAAAGTTTTCGGTGAGTACAAAGAATCTGTCATAATTTGAGGAAATTTAGCACATATACTACACTTCAAAAACCGAATGTTTATTTACAGTTGCGAATGGCAGAGTTAACGATGTTTCACATTTAAAGTTGATCAAGTATAATGTACATGACAAGTATTTGAGATAAATTGAAGGTGAGAAAATGAATTATTCTTTAAAATGCCTCAACTGCGGTACAATTTACGATCCAAAGGAAGTTATGTACACCTGTCCAAAATGCGGACCGAGATTGGGAACTCTTGAGATAGTCATTGGCGAATATCCAAGATACCCATCTTTCGATCTCAAATCAAAAGGTATATGGGCATTTTCAGAATTTTTGCCACTTGACGAAGATCATTATGAAGTCCCACTTTTTATAGGAAATACCCCGATTTACGAAAAAAAATCTCTTGCCCAAAAAATTGGCTTATCTGATTTATGGATAAAAGATGACGGTCGTAATCCTACCGGATCTTACAAGGATAGGGCTACAGCTATGGCAATAGCCAAAGCAAAAGCATTGCATGTTAACACCATTTATTGTGCATCGACTGGAAATGCAGCCTCTTCTCTTGCGGGACTGACAGCGGCCAGTGGCATGAAAAGCATTATTTTTGTTCCCAGAACCGCTCCGGAAGCGAAGATAACGCAACTTTTAGTTTACGGCGCAACCGTTATGGCCGTTGACGGCACTTACGATGAAGCCTTCGATCTGTCTATGGAAATTGGAAATGAGTTCGGCTGGTACAATCGAAACTCGGCTATAAATCCTTATTTACTTGAGGGCAAAAAAACCGGATCCATGGAAGTAGCCGTTCAACTTGATTTTAAAATTCCGGATTTTGCGATTGTAAGCGTCGGAGATGGCACGGTCGTCAGTTCAATTTACAAAGGTTTTAAAGATATTAAGATGACAGGTTTAACAGACAAAATTCCTAAAGTCATAGGTGTTCAATCCGAAGGTGCAAATGCTGTCATGAGAACTTTTGAATCTGGACATTTTGACAGGCCTATCGATATCGACGCTCACTCCATGGCAGACAGCATAGCGGTTGGTAAGCCTCGCGATGTTTTAAAAGCATGCAAATGGGTAAAAGAATCCGGAGGCTATTTTGTTTCGGTTACAGACGAAGAAATAGGAAAGGCGATAATCGAACTTGCACGTGAAACAGGCGTCTTTGGAGAACCGGCAGGTGCCACGGCGTATGCAGGATTAAAAAAGATTGCAAAATCTCTTCAGGGCAAAAGTGCTGTCATATTCATCACGGGAAATGGTCTTAAAGATATCAAATCGGCAAGAAATTTTACGAGTCAGGTGAATCACGTGAAACCAGATCCAAAAGACGTGAAAGATGTTTTGAAGAAGATTGGATTGATTTAGGAGGAGCGATATGATCGTAAAATTCAAATTAAACGGTGAATCAGTGGAAGAAAATGTTGCCGATGATGAAAGAGCCCTTGATTTTTTAAGAAGAATAGGCATGAAAAGTGTCAAAGAAGGGTGTGGAGAGGGAGAATGTGGTGCGTGTACTGTAATCGTTGACGACAAAAACGTAGTTTCATGTCTTATGTTAGCGGCAGAACTCGATGGAACAGATGTTTTAACCACGGAAGGCCTTTCTAAGGATGACACGCTTGATCCCATTCAGGCGTCTTTTGCGGATATCGGAGCCGTTCAGTGCGGATTTTGCACACCTGGCACGGAGATGTCGGCAAAGGCCTTGCTGATCAAAAATTCTAAACCTTCAGAAGAAGACATCAAAAAAGGTCTTGAAGGCAATCTTTGCAGATGTACCGGTTATTTCAAAATAATAGAGGCTGTTAAAAAGGCGGCCGATAAAAATTGATCGTTCCTGCGATTCTCGCCGCGGGAGAGAGTAAAAGGTTTGGAAGTCAAAAATTGATTTATCCTTACAAAGGCAAACCTTTGCTTCAATGGACGATAGATACGGTAAGCGCACTTAAAGCGAAAGGAATTGTTGTGATTTCGGGAAATTTGGATCTTTCTTTGTTAAATTTCAAAACTTTAAAAGTTTTAATCAATAAAAGAGTTGATCTTGGTTTATCTGAATCCGTGAAAATCGCTTTGCTTGAAGCAAAAGGCAAAGATGGAATTATGATTTTTCTTGGCGATATGCCCAAGGTAAGTTTGGATCTCGCTGAAAAAGTTTTTGAAATGGCCGGTGAAAAGATCGTATTTCCGACTTTCAATGGAGTGAAAGGTTTCCCAGTTTACATACCGTCAAAGTATTTTGACGAAGCAATGAGGATAGAAGGGGATAAAGGGTTAAGAGATCTTTTGATTTCAAAGAGCGATATTATGACTTTTGAGTGGGGAGAAGAATGTATTTTTGACGTTGATTTCCTTAAAGATATAGAAGGGACGTGTTCAGATGAATTTCAAGTTCGTGGTTCCTAAAAATGAAAAAGATCTCATAAAAGAGTTTTCTGACGATAGATGTGCGCTTATGGCAGGAGGAACGGATTTGCTTGTAAAAATGAGATTAGGCAAAATTAAACCAGAAAAAATCATCAGCACCATCAAAGTTCCAACATTGCATACGCTTGGTTTTGATGGAGAAAAACTTACAATAGGGGCAAACGTGACGTACTCTGAGTTGCTCGATTTTAAACCCATCAAAGCAGAATTTCCCATTTTGTACGATGCCCTCCTGACCGTGGGTTCTCCGCAGATAAGAAACAGAGCGACTCTTGCGGGAAATATCATGAATGCCTCTCCAGCAGGAGATGGTTTACTTGCACTTTACCTTTCAGACGCTTTGGTGGAAATTTCGGATGGTGAAGTTCAGGCAATTTCAGATTTCATAACAGGTCCCGGATCAACGACGATCGGTCGGAGACGGTACCTCAAAAACATATTTGTCTCAAAAAATGATTGGACTTATAGGTATTTTGAAAAAGTAGGACAAAGGACTTCTATGACGATCTCAATAGCAAGTATAGGTGTGCTTTTGAAACTTTCGGGAAAGCGTATCGATGAGATGCGCCTTGCTTTTGGTTCAGTCGGGCCAACCGTACTTAGAATGCGTGAGATAGAAACATTTGCAAAAGGTAAAACACTAAATGAAAAATTGCTTAGCGAAATATCATCGCTTGTTTTTGAAAGAGTCAAACCCATAGATGATGTTAGAGGGAGTGCAGATTACAGAAAAAGGCTTTGCAGGAATCTTGTCCACAGATTGGACGAATTTTCGTGATCGGTAGAAAGGAGGTAAAAGTTGATATTTGATTTAATCGGCGCCGGAAAAGTTGGAAAGGCCTTTGGGAAATATCTATGCTCAACCGGCAATCAAATAGGTCATGTTGTGAACTCTTCGATTGAATCAGCGAAAAGGGCCGTTGAGTTCATGGGTTGCGGGATACCTTCCACCATAGATGAGATTGGAAATTGTGATGTGTTGTTGTTAGGCGTGAAGGATGATATGATAAGACAAAGTTTTTTAAAAGTAAAAGATAAACTTCAAGGAGTTAAAGCAGTCGGACATTTCAGTGGAGCCTATCCTTCTTCCATACTGAGGGAATGTGACGAAATGAAGATAGGTCGATTTTCGATCCATCCGAACGCATCTTTTGCAAATCCGGAAATATGGAAGAAAATGGAAAATGTTTATTTCGTGATCGACGGAAATGATCAAGGCAAAGAAATCATACGTGAACTTTTCAAAACTTTTAACATTAAATTCAGTGAAATATCGGAGCAAAACAAGATATTTTATCATATAGGCGCTGTTTTTGCATCCAATTTTGTCGTTGGCATCCAGGAGGTATCGAATGAACTTTATTCAATGGCTGGATTGGAACCAGAAATTTCGCGCATGCTCTCTTTGTATCTTGCAAAACAGGCGATAGAAAACGTAGAAAACATGGGAATAAAAGGTGCTTTAACAGGGCCGGTTGTGCGTGGAGATTACCAACTCGTCGAAGCAGAAAAAATGGCGCTTATGGATCTTGATCCGGACATTGGGGTACTTTACGGAAAATTTGCTCAGATCCTCAGAGAAAGGGTGATGAAAACTGAACATTCTTAAAATTATCCAAATGAAAGGTAAAGAGCCCATAACGGTTGTAACGGCTTACGATTATTTCAGCGCTAAAATTTGTGAGCGTGTGGGAATTGATATGATACTTGTCGGAGACTCTCTGGGAAACGTCGTATTGGGATATGAATCGACTTTGAACGTTGAGATGGAAGATATGGAACGCCATATTCAGGCTGTGAGAAGGGGCGCTCCAAATTCATTCATAATAGGAGACATGCCTTTCATGTCTTATCAGACGTCGGATGATGAGGGAATGAGAAATGCAGGGCGTTTGATGAAAGCGGGATCGAATTGCGTTAAAGTTGAAGGTGGACTAAGAGTTGTACCGCTCGTTAAAAAACTTGTCGATTCAGGGATACCTGTCATGGGACATATTGGGTTAACTCCGCAATCCGTCAATCAAATAGGCGGATATAGAATACAGGGCAAAGGTAAAGATGCGGATCGAATGATAGTCGCGGCTAAATCTCTTGAAGAAGCAGGTATTTTTTCTTTGGTTATTGAATTGACAATTGAAGAAACTACCAGAGCAATCACCGAATCACTTTTAATTCCAACGATAGGTATAGGCGCCGGCAGATATTGCGATGGTCAGGTACTCGTATGGCATGATTTACTTGGAATAAACGATGGCAAAATCCCAAGATTTGTCAAAAAATATGCGAATCTCAATACAGAAATCGAGAAAGCCCTTTCAGATTACGTAAAAGATGTAAAAGAACATATGTTCCCCGAAGAAAACCATGTTTTTAAAGAGGATAAATGATGGCCACTCCCACCGTTTCTACTGGCTTTGAAAATTCAATTTTTTTCTATTACCTTGTTCGTATAATCATCGGGATCGCCACACTTGTCATTGCTTATTATCTAGGAGATTTCGTCGCCAAACTTATAAACAAGGCAGCCCATGTAACTGGTAAAAGTCTTAGGGCTCCAAACACAACGAGAACACTCGTTAAATCTCTTTTTATCTTTGTAGCCATAATGGTGATAATAGGAGAGTTCAACATCAACCTCTGGCCATTGCTAACGAGTTTGGGGGTTGCTGGAATCATAATAGGCCTTGCGCTTCAAACGCCTTTGAGCAATTTCTTCAGCGGTCTTATGGTTATAATAACAGATGCCGTTAACGAAGGAGATGCGGTTGATATAAACGGAATGAGCGGGACCGTACGTGAGGTAAAATTCAATCATACGATCATAGACACATGGGATGGGAAAAGAATTCATATACCGAATTCTGCCGTTTGGTCTTCCAACGTTACGAAATACTGGCCTGAATTATCCAGAAGGATCGATATGCCAATTGGTGTCCCATATTCTCTTAGCCCTGAAAAGATGGAAATCATACCCAAATTGTTGAAAAAAGTAATGGATGAAGAATCACTTGTTTACAAGGGACCTTTCGTTGAAAATAATCCATCTTCGATTGTTTCGAATTACGTTACATTCGACGGTTTTGGAAGTTCATCCGTTAATTTTTCAATCCATTTTTGGGTTCTAAGGAAAGATTACTTTGATGCTCAAACTGCCATAGGAATAGATATTTTCAAAGAATTCACGAAGAATGACGTTTCTATACCCTACAACCAACTTGACGTGCACGTGGATGGAAAAATCAAACTTGGAGATCGTTTAAATGATTGAACATCTTTATTCATACGACGAAATTGATTCGACCAACGAACTCACAAAAAGGATGAAGGACATCTTAAAAAACGGAGATATCGTATGGGCTTTAAAACAAACGTCCGGCCATGGAAAGGGAGACAGAATATGGTATTCTCCGGAAGGTGGTCTGTGGTTTTCGATATTCTTCAGGCCGGCAACCTTTCGAGATCCCAACGTTTACACGAAAATGATGGCAGTTGCGGTAATAAGAGTGCTTAGAAAATTCAAAATAGATGGGATTGGGATCAAATGGCCAAATGACATTTATCATGAAAAAGAAAAAGTTGGAGGGATTTTAACAGAGATAATACATCACGGTGATAAAAGAGAAATCGTAGTCGGCGTAGGTATAAACGTGAACAACGACCTTCCAGAGGATGTATCAAATGCAACTTCTTTGAAAAAAATAACAGGAAAAGAATTCGATCTTTCTCACCTTTTGAGAAGAATTCATTCGGAAGCACTCGTACTTCACAATTTTGTGACAAAAGGCCAAAGAAATGTGATAACTAACCTTTGGAGAAATTCAATCGTGTTAAAAAAAGGCATGAAAATAAAATTACTTTACCCATCCGGTGTGCAGACAGGTACCGTGATAAACGTTTTTTCAGATTCACTTGTGGTCGAAAGAAATGGTATAAAAGAAAGAGTTAAACCATCTGAAATAGAGTTTTTATGATCCTTTTTTTAAAGTTCTCAATGCTGCCTCTGAATTTTCAGATCCAAATGCGTAACTGCCTGTAACCAGTATATCTGCGCCCGCTTTTAAAACGGGCTTGAAGGTATCTTCGTTTATACCGCCATCAACTTCTATTTCAAAACTCAATCCCATGCTTTTTCTCATTTCATCCAATTTCCTTATTTTGTTAAGGGTATTTGGGATAAAACTTTGTCCTCCAAAGCCAGGATTAACGCTCATGACAAGTATTCCGTCAACATCCATGATGATATCTTGCAGAAATTCAATCGGCGTGTGCGGATTTATGGCAACAAAGGCTTTTGTTTCATTTTCCTTTATCCTGTTGACAAGCCTATTGAGATGATAAGTAGCCTCGTAATGAATAGAAACAATCTCTGATATTTTGCAAAAATCATCGACGAAGATTTCTGGCCTTTCGACCATCAAATGCGAATCAACAGGGATATCTGTAACTCTTTTCAAAGATTCTCCTATTATGAGACCGTACGTTATGTTGGGAACAAAATGTCCATCCATCACGTCAAGATGTATGTAATCGGCTACGTTTTCAACTTTTTTGATTTCTTCGCCAAGTTTTGTGAAATCGGCAGAAAGAATAGACGGCGATAACTTAACGTTTTTTGTCAAACCTAACATCTCCAATCTTTTGAGATTTAATTTCGTTTAAAATTGAAAGGTAATGTTCGTAACGGCTTTTGGGTATCTTTCCCTTTTCGACGAGTTCTTTAACTTTGCATTCGGGTTCAAATTCGTGAAGACAATCATCAAATGCGCATTCTCCTGATATCGCGAAGATCTCAGGGAAAAGTTTTTGAACGTCTTCGGGGTTGATCTTTGTAAATTCGGTGGTTGTAAAGCCTGGCGTATCAACCACAAAGCCCCCATTTGGAATCTTCAAAAGAGAGGCAGTTGTAGTGGTATGCTTTCCAAGATTTGTGCTTTCAGAAATAAGACCGATCTTCAAATTCGAATCGATTATTTCGTTGATCAAAGAAGATTTTCCCACACCCGACGGGCCCGCAAAAACAGATATTTTGTCTTTTAGATTTGATCTGAGTTCTTCTATTCCCATCTTAGTGTAAGCACTTACAAGGTTAAGGTTGTAAATTCCGTAAATGTGTTTGAATTCTTCAAGTCTTCTTTCATCGGTTATGTCGGTTTTGTTCAAAACAACCAATATATTTTTAATAGATCTTGATACGTTTGCAAGCGTTCTATCTATTGTAGAATATGGTACATCAGGTTTTGAAATGGAAAAGACGGCGATAACTTGATCAACGTTGGAAATTCTTGGCTTTTCAATAACGTTACGTCTCGGAAGAATAGATTCGATTCTCCCTCTGTCATGATCTTTTATGTATTCAACTTTATCACCGACAAGTGGTTTGATATTCGATAATTTAAATCGCCCTCTTAAAGAACATAAGGTCTCGGATCTGTCTGTATCATCTGAAACGATGACAAAATTCGAATAAAAAGAAATTATAGTGCCTTTTCTCAAAGTGTTTGTCTCCTCAACTGACCACACGCCGCGGATATATCTTCTCCTTTTTCTGCCCTTATGACAGATTCTATACCGTTATCTTTTAAAAATTTTTCAAAAATTTCTGCCCGATCCATCGGCGTTTTTTTGAAAGTCGAACCTGTATCGTTGTACCTTATGAGGTTAACGTTGCATTTTATATCTTTTAGGATTTTCATGAGTTTTTGTGCATCATCAAGTGAATCGTTGAATTTATCAAAAAGAATATATTCAAAGGTCACTCTTCTATCTTTTGCCTTCTGATAGATCTTAACAGCCTCCATAAGATCTTCTAAACTATATTTTTTGTTCACAGGCATTATCATTGATCTTTTATCGTCTGTGGAGGCATGAAGAGAAATTGACAGAATGACATCGAGAGGTTCTTCGGAGAGTTTTAATATTCCGTCAACAATGCCAGCCGTTGATATTGAAACACGTCTTTGACTTATCTTGAAAGCTTTTGGATCTGTTATTACATGAATGGCCTTCATAACCTCATCGTAATTCAACATCGGTTCTCCCATTCCCATAAAAACGATGTTGTTTATCTTTTCATTTTCAGATATTTCCATGCCAAGAATTTGAGATAAAATCTCTCCGGAAGTTAGATTTCTTACGTAACCGGATATTCCCGTTGCACAAAACGCGCAATTCAGAGGACAGCCTACCTGTGATGAAATACATCCTGTTATCCTGTCCGGATATCTTAAAATTACAGATTCAACAGTGTTGCCATCCGAATATTTCCACAAAAATTTCACAGTTCCATCCGATGATTTTGTTTTTTTTACGAGTTCTGGCATACCAATGATGAATTTCATTGAAATACGTTCTCTAAGTTGCTTTGAAAGATTTGTCATAACGGCAAAAGACGTGGCATGTTTTTTGTATATCCAGTCGAAAACCTGGGTTGTCCTGTAAGGTTCAAGTTTTTCCATTTCAAGTTTATTTTTTAGCGCCGTATAATCATAATCAAGGATGTTTTCCATTTCCTTCGGTCACTCTCCCTTTTACGAAAAAGTCACCTTTTATTGCTCTTAACTATCTTTGAGATGTAGAAACCATCTATCCATTTCAAAAGTTGAACTCCCAACTTTTCAAAATCAAAATTCATCTTCCCTTCAAATGGATCAACACAAATAGCCTCACCGTGATTTTGGATGAATTTTGAAATCACGCCATCCGTTTCCTCTTTTGTGACGGTGCAAACGGAATATATGATTTCGCCATCGTCAGAAAGATGTTCCCACAAATTTTCAAGCATTTTTAACTGCATCTGAGCCTTTTCGGTGATGTCTTTTTCAATCAATCTTAACAGCAAATCTGGGTGTTTCCCAATTGTACCTAAAGCCGTACATGGAGCATCAACAAGTATTTTATCAAATTTTTCATTTAATGTTGAATTGATGATATCTGTGTTGATCATTTTGGATGGGAATATCCTCATCCTTTTAAAATTATCCATCGCAATTGAAATTTTAGATCTGTTTATATCGTTGTAAGTGACTACCGCTTTTGGATTTATTTGAACAAGATGAGTTGTTTTTGTCCCAACACCTCCGAATGCATCCAAAATTTTTTCTCCGCTTTTAGGATCGACTACGATTCCGACAAGTTGTGAAGATTCATCCTGAAAGGTGAAATCTCCATTTTCAAATTGCTCAAAACTGTCAAGATCGGTACCTTCAGTACATTTTATACCCCAAGGAGAAAAATGCGTTGGATAACTTTCTATATTTTGCTTGGTAAGATCCAGGATGATTTCGTCTCTTGATTTGTTCACAGCCCTTAAATAAATTTCGTGAAATTCATTTTTTTCAAGAAAAAGGGGAAAAATGTCACCGAGATCTTTTTTCAGTTTATCATAAAGCCATGGCGGTAATCCACTTTCAAAATGAGTTTTATCTGAAATTTCAGAAATTTTTCTGAGTACGGCATTAACAAGCCCTTTGAATTTTGGCCTGGTAATGCTTGTGTATTCGTTTACAACCGCATATGGCGGTATTTTCATTTCGATGAGTTCATACGTACCCATTCTGAGGATGTTTTTAAGATCTTTAGGCGTTTTTTTGGTATCCTTTAGAAAAGTATCGATGATTTTGTCTATTTCAAAGTAGTATCTGAGAGTTCCATAAACCAATCTTCTGACGAAAGCCCTATCTTGTTTTGTAAGATTTGAAGTTTTTTTCCATGCATTTCTTGATATAAAAAAATTTGAGATCCCCTCGTTGAGGATCTCAAGTGCCACAATTCGTGCCTTCATCTTCTAACCATGTTAGATATAAGTATCAGCCTTAGAAGTTGTAAAGCAGCCATCGCAACACTTGCAACGTAGGTCATGGCTGCCGCACTTAAAACTTTGCGTGCCATTGTAACCTCTCCTTCAGGCATTGCCATTACATTCCTGAGCATCACAAGAGCCCTATGAGAAGCGTCAAGTTCAACCGGCAGTGTGACAAGCGTAAATATAACGAAAAAACTGAAAAGGATTATACCTATCTGCATCAAAAATGTGCTATAAAAAATCAACCCTAAAAAGAATATGATCCACGAAAGGCTTGAACCTATATTGGCAGTTGGAACTATCGCATCTCTTACTATCAAAGGCACGTAACGATGAGCATGCTGGACGGCATGTCCAGTTTCGTGAGCGACAACGCCAAGTGCCGCTATCGAATTGCTTGAATAAGTAACATCGGACAGCCTTATGACTTTCGCTCTTGGATCGTAATGGTCGGTTAACTGTCCTGGGATTCTCTCTATCTTTATGTTGTAAAGTCCATTTGCGTCGAGCAACATTCTCGCAATTTGAGATCCGTTAACGTTCAATGAGGATCTTACCTGCGAGTATCTTTTAAACGTAGTCGTGACTTTTGTTTGAGCCCATATGGCAAGCACTATCGCTGGAATCAAGATCACCATCGAAGCAAACCATAAAAACATCTTTTACATCACCTCACGCATATTATACAACTTTTAATGCAATTTTTTATCTTATCTTGCCAAACTTTTGATTATTATCAACTCTACCGTATCAGGAGACATCTGTCCATCGGGCAGTAAAGCGGAAGATCCGACTATGTCTGTGACAGCACGAGCATACTCGGCAGAATTGGAATCTATCTCCGAAGAAAGCACATCGGCAACTCGATTTACAAATCCGTCATATTCTTTCTTGATATGCTCCCAACTTGATCCTTGTTCAGAATAGAAACGATTTTTTTCTCTTTCGATGAGCCTCAAAGATTGGCGATCATTTCTCAAAAAGTCTATGTAAGATCGCAGAAGAGATTTAGCTTTTTTGACGTATTTTCCATCATTCTCCGAGACTCCAAAAACCTTATCTTCAAGTTTATGAAAAGCTTCATCCCATGCCGCTTTGAAAAGTTCACTTTTACTCGGGAAATAATAATATATCAACGGCTTTTTTACGTTGGCAATCTTGGCGATATCTTCCATAGACACATCACCATAAGACTTAGAAGAAAAAGCCTCTCTTGCAGCCTCAAGAATAATTTCTCTTATTCCGTTTGTTCTGATCGTCATTTAAACTACCTCTTCTCGACTTTGACCTATGAGTCAAAAAAATGATATCATATTTTATAAAAAAATTCAACTGTTATAATTGACAAAAGGAGTGTCATCTTGAAAAGAAAATCGTTCAAATTTGAAGTCGATAAAAGTTCATCTGATGAAATCATGAAATTACTTGCAAATTACGCCTGTCAAAATTTTTATCTATTTTTTCAAAGATCCATCGTCTATACGGCGGAGATGAATTTGAAAATGTAACTAAATAACACATGCTATGCTAACATATACAGTGTAAATATTATACAATATTTTGCTTTTGCAGATGGACTTCATACAAAGTTAACACGAGAATTGGTCATTGAAGAAATAATGAAATACAGGCGGGGACTGCCGGAAATCAAGCCTGTGAAGGAGAATGGTGCGGTTTCATTTTTTCTTGTTGAGGAGGTAAAAATATGAAAAGGTTTGCGGTTATCATTTTAATTTTGGGATTTGCGATATCTGTTTTTGCGGACGGCAGTTTTAGAACTTTTATTTACCAAGGGCCTCAATGGATGACCTCTTATTCTCAGAAAATAGGAAATATCCTTTTGCTCGCAACCCTTGGGACAACCGGTGTCGGCGGTGCAATCGGTTTTTCGAACACCACAATAGATAGACAACAGGTTGGATTTTTAAATTTAATGGTCGGTAAAACAACTTATTCTGCCGCCATTGGAATTGACATCAGTCCATTGACTCCCGTCGGATACTTCGAGTATGAAACGATGAGAACGATTGCCCCGATCTTTTACGATTTGGATCTTACGCTTGGAAATTATGGATTGCCAAATTTCGGAGTTGATTTTAATGGGAGGACTCAGTTCGTATTTTCAAATCTTTCTCTTTACGCTCAGACACATTTTTATCTTGTCTTTACATCTGATTTGCAGGATATGACGGACATAGAAATTGGGTATTCTCCAATCAAAGGATCTTTCCTTTCAACGACCGAAGTTGGGAACCTTTATTTTCTGACGGGAGGATTTGAATTTAAAAATCTCGGTTTTTCGATTGATCTTGGAGCTGGATTTAACGCAAACGGTATAGGCCCAGGAATCGGAATTTCCGCAGCCCAGCAATCACTTGAAAGCAGTTGGACTGTTAGATTCATGCCATCAAATTCAGGCCCCGCTGTTTATGCGATTTTTACAAGTCAAAGTGGAAGATTAACCGTTGGATACAACATGGGATCGGTGTATCTTTCAGTTGAAGACTGATATTTCTATCTACGTTCACGTGCCTTTTTGTTCGAGAAGGTGCATCTATTGCGATTTCGCATCATACGTCAACGATAGATTTATATCCGATTATTTTGATGCCGTTTGTCATGAAATTGAAATTGTATCAAATCAATTGGGTAATGCGCACGTTTTTGCCCTTTACTTTGGTGGTGGAACACCAAGTCATGTGCCAGTCAAATATATCTCAAATTTGGTTGACAAGATTCGTGTTAATTTTCGATACGATCCGGCAGAGATAACTTTTGAAATGAATCCAGAAGACGTAACCGTTGATCTTTGCCACGATCTCAAAGTACTTGGCGTTAACCGCGTGAGTCTTGGTTTGCAAAGCACATCGGATCAACTTTTAAAAGTCATAGGACGGCCTTACAATCTTGAAACATTTTTGAAAGAATACGAAATAATAAGGATGTATTTTGACAACGTAAACGTCGATCTTATGTATAACCTTCCGTTTGAGATATTGTCAGACGTTGAATCTGATTTAAAAATTGTCGAAAAGATAAGACCAGATCATGTTTCTTTTTATGAACTTGAAGTCCATGAAGAAGCGCCTCTATATCCGATGATCAAATCAGGTGTCGTTAAACTCCCATCAGAAGACGAATCCGAAAAAATGTACGAGACGATAATTGAAAGTCTCGACAAACTCGGATACGAAAGATACGAACTCAGTTCATGGACAAAGGGAAAGCCATCTATTCACAACATTAATTATTGGGAAAACGGCGAATATATCGGGTTTGGACTTTCGGCCGGTAGCCATCGTGAAATGAGAAGATGGGTAAACACCCTTGATCTTGGAGAATACATCCAAAAGTTGATCAAGGGTGAATTACCTCGTACTTACAATTCGGTTAATGCTTTTAAAGCAGAACTCGCAGAAACATTTTTCATGGGGTTAAGACTTGAAAAAGGGATCAATCTGGTTTCTTTGAAAGAAAAATTTGGAAATGAGGATGTGAATTTTTACATCAAAAAACTTGAAAAATTCTGCGGAGAATTTTTGGATTGTTCTAATGAGATTATTAAATTTACTCCTAACGGAATGAAATTTTCGGCGCTTGTACTTTCAGAATTAGTTTGAAATTTCAACCTGATTCTTTCCGTGCATTTTAGCCATATAAAGTGCTTTATCGGCAACAGAAATGATGTCATTTGAAGTTAATGAATCAGATGGATATTCTGCTATACCTATGCTTATCGTCACTTTAACGGGTGAGTTTCCTTCAGCCACAAAAAGGCGTAAGCGTTCGGCTATTGTTTTGGCTACCATCTTTTCCGTACCTCTTAAAATTATAGTGAATTCATCTCCTCCGTACCTTGCCGCTATATCACTGCGCCTTATCGATAATTTGATTCTGTCGGCCAAATATTCTATTACCCCATCACCCGTCTGGTGGCCATAAGAATCGTTGACAAATTTGAAATCGTCTATATCCATCATGAGAAGAGAAAATTTTGCTTTTTCCTGAACAAGTTTATCGATTCTGTTGTAAAACTCTGTATGGTTGTAAAGGCCGGTTTGCGGATCACGGATCGCTTTTTCCTGTAAAGTTTCAAATTCGCTTGAATTTTCAATCGCAACCCTTACCTGATCTGCAAATATCTCTAAAATTGTTATATCTTCTACTGAAGGTCTTTTTCCACTTTTGGGTTTATCAGGAGATATATACGCTATCATCTTTTCGCTTTTATCGCGGATGGGAATCCATAAAAGATCTTTGTCTCTCCAACTTGTGCCATCAATTACATCATATTTCCCAACGTAAACCATCTCATCTGGAAGATTTACGTTTGCCTCTTCTGGTATGAAATACGAGTTTGAAATTTTAAACTCATCTCTCATGATGTTTTTAACAAAAGAAAGAGTCGGACAATTTGCCTGAAGTTTTTTAAAATCATCTTCAGTGATTCCCGAATAAGCGATTCTTTCGATTGAATCGTCCGGCCTTACAAGGCTGACGAGTACATATTCCCATCCAAGATCATCATGAATTATCGAGGCAACTCGCATCATCAAATCGACAAGAGAAACATTCGATTTCAAAAGTTCCGATACCTCAAGCACACGCTTAAGTTCATTTACATGTTTTGAAAGTCTTACCTTTTCTTCTTCAAGTTCCATTCTGGATTTATTTTCAATCGAAAGCATGTAAGTGAGAAAAAACGGGAATAAAAGCGTATAAACTGAAAAGTATAATATCAAATTATCGTTCAGATTCAAATAAAGCACGTACGCTGTCGGAATTACAAGCGCGAATATACCAGTTTCAAGCAAGAGATATTTCAAGGCATCGCGGAAATTCCTATATCTGTTCAAGTAGAAATAAAGGAAAAGATCTACAAGGATGAAATTCAATATTTTAAAAATCGCGAAAGCCACGATTAATCCATATATGTTTACGCCTAAGATTTGAATGGCGAGGCCAGCCACAGCGTAAGAAACGGCATATTGAACTCCACTGTAAATTCTTCTTGATAGGTCAATCTTTGTGTATTGAAACAAAGAGATAACGTAAGCGGCCATCGATGTTATAAGAGGGCCAAAAACAACCAACATCGGGAAAAGAAAGAAAAAACTTGCTGAAATTGAAAATTTGCCAAACCTTATAACTCCAAAAGAATGAACGAAATAAGCAGAAAGCATGAGGATAGTGAACAGCGTGATACTTCTCATCAAAAAACTCCCCGATCCCCAAATAAGGATCAGGAAGTAAAATAAATTAAGAATTGTAAGAGAAAAAATTATGAATCTACTTTTTTCATTCATCGTTCTTGTGGCAAGGAGACTCCGATCTTCTGTAAGTCGGAGAGGAATTGCCGCCTCACCTGCCTTTCTATCAATAATGTTTTTGCACTTTCCAATTTCTTTAAATTTTTCCAGTTCGCAGACGCATGTATTTTTGTACCGTCTAATTTCCTTAAATCAAAGTACCCACTTGTCCGAAGACCGTATATGAAACATTCTATCCCCTTATATAGAACCTTATCAAACCTTTTGTATCCTTTCGAAGATCGGATTGTGCTAACCACTTTT
>JAJYYZ010000022.1 GCA_021800445.1 bacterium
CGATAAATAGTGGTATAATCTTCGTGATGTGCCTCAAGGTTAGAGCAAATACTTCTTCGAATATTACCGACTCTAATCGTTTCCCACTTTCAATTTTAAAACATGAGTTTTAAATAAATCCAAAAAAATGTTTCTTATCTGCGGAAAGTGGGGTATATATTGTTTAGGGCTTTGGGTAGATTCGTGATGCAATGTCAAGTTGTATTTAAAGCATTTAATGGTTATTTTAAATGATTTTTGGATAAAAAATATGATTAAATTGTTTATTTAAAGATTTTCGAAGATTATCTACGTATATCATTGTTAATCTGCAAATAACTTTCTTGATTTGAAATTTGAAAAACATGCGCACTTTAGCCATAAAATCTTTTTTGCGAGATCACTTTCTTTTTTTATTCTAATTTTCGATGGTGATATAATACTCCGCTATTTCATCAAAAAAGGAGGGATCTTTTATGAAAAAGTTTTATTTGATTCTTATCGCTTTGCTCGTTGTTGGAATGATGGCATTTTCAACGGTCAACGTCATAATTGATGAAGGGCATTCGGACCAGTATGCTCAATCAAAATTGACGGATATGGTCAAAACTCTTGAATCTTCTGGCTACAACGTGATGTTTTCAACGTCTGACATTACCCCACAGTTTTTAAGTCAGGGTAGTATATTGCTACTTGCAAATCCCAAATCTCTTTCTGATTCAGAAATAAACGCAATAGTTAATTTCGTGCAAAACGGTGGAGGGCTTCTTTTAACCGCCGAATCAAATTACAACAAAGCAGGTCGTTTTGATGTTTTGAACAAATTGTTAGGGGCATTAAATGCGGGGTTTGTTTTCAATCCGGATGAAGTCGAAGATGGCTCCTTCAATTATGGCAATGCTTGGGAAGTCAAAATTAGCGATTTTCCCCAAACTCCTTTTAATATTGCAAATGGTATAAGCGTTATTAAATTTTACAGTGGATGTTCTTTGGCAGCACCTGGAAATAGTCCGCTTCAAAGTGGAAAGGCTTATGTGATCGCTCAAACCTCTCCTATGGCAAAACAAGCAGATACGGATTCTCAAACTTATTCTTACTGGCAACCACCTTTGCCTGTTGGAGCAGCACAAATTATAGGAAAAGGAAGGTTGGTTGGATTTGGAACGGCAATATATTCGAACTACGATTGGACAACGAAAGGATATGATAACGCACAGTTTATTTTGAATATTCTGGCATGGCTTTCTGGAAAGTGAGATGAATTAAAATGGATAAGAGGATATTTTTCATCTCGCTGATTTTTCTTATTTCTTTTGCTCTTTTTATCTTTGGAACGGAGGCATTTAGATTTATCGTTTTTGGCGATAACAGACCTTACAACAACGAAGAACCTCAGCCTGCCGTATTCAGACAAATAGTTCAGAATGTTGAATGGATACATCCGTCTTTTGTCATTGATACTGGTGATCTTGTCCATGGGTACGATGCGAATGGTGAACAAACGTGGCGGCAATATATAGGCTTTTTGAACGTCACGAAGATTTTTGATATGCCATTTTACACTACCATTGGTAATCATGATGTAGCCGGGGAAAATGGTCAAACGGATTACGAATTGCTCCTACATAGGCCCCTTTATTATTCGTTTAATTACGATACAAGCCATTTCATAGTACTTGATACAAATGTGAACTCTCCGAATGGAGATTTTACTCAAGCCCAATATGATTGGCTTGTCAAAGATCTTGAATCTGCAACTTCTGTAGATAATATTTTCATCTTCATGCATAAGCCGCTTCATGAATATGGCGATCCAACGGATACGGCATGGACAGACACAATTATGGCTCGCAAAGTCGAAGAACTTTTCAACTCTTACAATCAAAAATATCACAACATAAAAATAGTTTTTGAAGGACATGAACATCTTTACTGGAAAGCAGATTTCGATGGAATAACATACATTATCACGGGGGGAGCAGGAGCTCCACTTTATCAAGCACCACAAGATGGAGGTTTTTACCATTTTGTACTTGTCACAGTCTACGGTAAACAAGTCTATACGCAGGTACTTCTTCCAGGATATTTCGATGTCAAATACTATCCTTTGAACACAGGAGCATTTAACAATGTAACAGCCATTATAACAAATCATTTGCCAACTATCTACGATGGATTGCTTATCAAAGGTCTTCAATTTGTCATGCCAGATTCTTCATCTTATACAGTTAGCGGAAATATTCCATCGAGAATCTGGAAGACTGTCAAAAATGATAATGGCACTATCACCGTTTATGTCGAAGCAAAATTGGAACTCGGAAGTTACTCCCAAATGACGCAAAATGTTGTAACTGTAAGTGTTGCAAAGTGAATGGATATGTCGTGATTTACGAAGAAAATCCCCGGCTATAAGCCGGGGATTTTTAATCACTTTAAGATATTAGAAAGAAGTGAAAAGAGTTGTCGTTACGCTAACAGAAGAAGTCGGTGAATATGATACCGTTAATTCACCTTCAACATTTCCGACAACTGTTTTATAAGCCTTAAGATTAACACTGCTGAGACCGCCATTGCTCAAAGATGCGTTAACTTCGACGTTGTTTCCAAGGTCAAACCATCCGAGAACGCTGCCTCCCATCGAGTATTCCACACCGAGTTGGTTTGAACCTAAACTCGCAGCGGCACCGACTGTGTAAGAAGCGACTGCTCCGGAAGCGTAATTAAGTGATCCAAAGAGAGTAGCCGGTCCCACAGATGCATTTGCCCCAGCATAAAGAGAAGTGTAATTCGGATACGCTCCAACGTAAAGGTGTGCAGGACCAAGGGGCATATCCGCGACTGCGCTGACAGCGGTTGCAGATAAACCAGTTGTCTGGACATACGCGTTGAATGCTGATGATGTGTACTGAAGGCCTGCGTAATTTGCAGAGGAATAGCCAAATCCAACCCAACCCACGCTACCAGAAGGACCATAATACTGAGAACCACCGAAAACTGATTCTCCAAAGTTGCCCTCATAACCAGTTACAAGAGAAAGGTTCGTCATCAAAGGAATAGTGAAATAAAATGAAGAGATACTGAATGGATTGAGATTTGCCGTGTAAGAATATCCTGTTCCTGAACCAGTAGCCTGTAACCACCAAGTAGTATTGCTGATACCAAAACTTGTTGGACTCGCACTGTATGTCCATTGCACAACTCCACCACCAGAAAGACTCAACGAAGCAAATGACGCCACCGCAAGAATTGCGATCGCAACTACCGACAAAACTAATACCTTTTTCATGCTTTAAAGCCCCCTTCTAAAAGAATTTTGAAAAAAAGAGATAAGAACTTACTTCCTATGAAATCATCGCCGTACACTTTCACTACCACCTCCAATTTTTACCTGATGCTCGCCCGTCAGGAAGGAGTTATATCAAAATCAATAGTTTGGATACCAGTAATACCAAACGAAATAAAGCAATATCCCAAGTGTCGCTGCTCCAACGGCAACTCCAGCAGCACCTATCCATGTTGCAGTTGTGGCTTTGTTGTTAACCGTGTTTATTTCGCTTTCAAGAGTTGCTTTGGTGTTGCTTATTTGATTTGTAAGTTCTGTTCTGGTAGTGTTCAGATCATTTTTCAAGAAACTTATCTGGTTATCCAAATAATTTCTTGTCGTGGTAAGTTGAGTTGTAAGCACTTGAATATCGTTTGCCTCTTTTGAACTCAAATCATTCAATTGAGCCGTAAGGGATGCTATGGCAGTTGTGTTCTTCGCAACTTGTTGATTTACAAGGTCGATCTTCTTGTAAAGGAAAGTTGCGTTGTCATTTATCATCTGAGTTAATCTGTTAGTCGTCGAAGCGACCTCGGTTTTGAATTCTGCCAAAGAGGTTTGGAGACCGCTAACTTGCTGTGTTAAACCGGCGATCTCTTTATTCATATTGGCTATCATCTGATTGTTAACGTTGGCAAGGATTAAAGCTTTGCCAGCTGTTGCAGAAGCCGCCGCTGTCGTCTCTTTAAGCTGTTCAACAACTGTCGTTAAAATGGTAACCTGATTCTCAAGAGTTACCACTATGGAGTTTGTCGAAGCCAAGTTATTTTTAAGCGTGTTAACAACAGTTTGTAACGCTTGAAGATCGCTTGCCTTTGCTAAAGATGGATTTTGCTCAAGGTAATTGATGAGGTTGTAAGCAACCTGAGCCAACATGTACCTATCTACCGTTTGTGAACCCTGGAAAAGGCCGTTAATGCCCGTCATGACGTTGTCATTGGTTACAACATTTACGGGAGTCGCGTAAACACTCGTAGCAGGCACATCTGTGAAAGTCGTAGCCACAACCAATGAACCCATCAAAATGACAGCAACGATAACTATACTTACGATCAGGGTCTTTCGCATTCTTGACCATCCTCCTTTGCTTTTTTGACACAACTTATATCTCTCACATCGGGGCAAAACACAATTCCCCTTATTTTAAAAAGACACAATTTTTAAAAATTATACCACTCAAACATAAAGAATTCAAGATCTCAAAATGATTTTGTACATTTTTCTTTTCCCAACCTTAAGAATGTCTCCATTCTTAAAGTTAGTCATCATCATGACATCCTCCACAGTGTCTTGATTTATTTTAACACCGTTTTGTGTTATTAATCGCTTTGCCTCGCTCGCCGAATCTGCCGCCTTTATGTCTTTCAAAAATTGCGTTAATTTTATACCGTTAACGGCAACTATTTCTGGAACGTCATCTGGAATTTCTTTTTTTGAAAACGTGGTTACGAACTTATCTTGAGCATTTTCAGCGTCTGCTTCTGAATAAAGCCATTTTACGATTTCAAAAGCAAGGCTTTTCTTGAAATTCATAGGATGAAGTTTTGAAGACTCTACATTCTTTTTTGACCTTTCAACGTCCAAATTCGTAAGGAGTTTTGCATATTTAAACATCAAAGAATCCGGTATTGACATGATCTTACCATACACATCATCGGGCGCATCGGTCAGTCCAATGTAATTTCCGTAACTTTTCGACATTTTCAAAGTTCCGTCGGTGCCCTCGATGATGGGCATCGTCAAGACTATTTGGGGAGGTTGGCCGAACTCTTCTTGATATTTTCTTCCAACGAGTAAGTTGAATTTTTGATCCGTTCCGCCCATTTCAACATCGGATTTGACGGCAACGGAATCGTAAGCCTGGGCTATTGGGTAAAGCAATTCAACTATGCTTATCGGCTCTCCCGCCTTGTATCTTTTTTCAAAATCATCTCTTTCAAGTATCCTTGCAACCGTGTACTTTGACGTAAGTCTTATGACATCTTCGAATTTTAAAGGATCAAGCCATTCAGAATTAAACCTCAACTCAGTTTTACTCTTGTCAAGAATTTTAAAAGCCTGTTCCTGATAACTTATCGCGTTGTATTTTGTCTCTTCAGCAGAAAGCATTGGCCTCGTCTTAGATCTTCCGGATGGATCTCCTATCCGGGCAGTGAAATCTCCTATTATCAAGACAACGGTATGACCCAAATCTTGAAATTGTCTGAGTTTTCTTAAAACAACGGCATGTCCCAAATGAAGATCAGGTCTTGACGGATCAACGCCAAGTTTAATTCTTAAAGATCGTCCAACTTTTAGTCTTTCCAGAAGTTCCTTTTCTTCTATAAGGTCTTCTGTGTTTTCTTTCAAAATTCTGAGTTGATCTTCAGGAGACAATTTAAAATCTCCTTATCTCAAAGTTAAAACATAAGCCGTTACCACACTCATCACCATAAACGCAACGGCAAGTACGATTGTAACTTTTGCAAGTGTGTCAAGACCTTTTTCACGCCCAAATACGGTATACAGCGATCCTGACCCGAAAGCACCTCCGAGCCCACCATGCTTTGACATCTTCATCATGACAACCCAAATAAGTGCAACCGATATCACAAGATCAATTATCATGACAAAAAGGAAAAGAAAACTCAATTTAATTCCTCCCTTTCATTTATCTACAATTTTCTATTATACTCATAAAATACCAAAAATACAATATCTTATGCCTGATAAACTTTAAATATGAAATTTCGAGAAAGATCATGCGCTGTTTTTTAAGATATCTTGTATCTTCTTCTTCCCGAAAATATGAGTTCTATGCCATTTTCTTCGAGTTGTTTTTTTACAATTCTGTCTTCTTTAACTCCTCCGGGTTCTATGATGGTTTTTATTCCCGTGCCGATCACATGATTTACAACCTCGATGTCTTTTATAGGTCCATCAAAGGCACATACAGATCCATCCAAATTCATCGATTTTTTTTCGGCCTTTCGTAAAGTTGTTTCAAGCGCGTCAATTTGCTCGGTCTGGCCTGCGCTGATGGATATCAACTCGTAATCTTTAAAAATGCAGCAAGCCATTGATCTTGAAAGTGCCACAACGATGTTGGCGAATTTGTATTGAACATCAAATTCGTCAGAAAGAAACTTCATGTTTGAAAGATCGTCCGGAGTTTGAATAAGGAAATTTCCATCCATGAATCTGTATTCTTTTTCAACTTCAACAGAAGGTATCTCTTTTATCTTTATAAATTTTCGAATTTCGGCCTTCGAAAGATCTGGTGTTCCCGGAAGCATAACGATATCGAGATCGTTGCCTTTCAAACCTTCTATCAATTCATCATTGATGAAGTTCGCCGCCAGCACCCCTCTTGATGATTTGAAATCAAAGTGTTTTTTTCTCACGTCAACTATTATCCCATGATGAACACGAACTGCAAAACTATCATCCAAATATTTCAAAAGCGAAAGCGCAAGATGGATGTCAACGATGTTGTTATAACTCAAACCGGCAAGTGTATCTTCGTCGAAAGAATCAAAAAACGATTTAGTTTTTGCGATCTTCGTCAGATATGCAAGCTGTTGTGGATTCTCTCCGTACCTCAAAGGACTTTTTTCTTCAAGGATAAGCGTCTCAAATTTTTCAGATGCGAAAAGTTCGCTCATTTCTCTGTGAATGGAAGAGTTATATCTCAAAAGCCTATATAAGGCTTTTAAAGAAAACATCCTTCTATCCTGAAGTGTAACGTCTCCGCATTCTTCAAGAGATTCTATTATTTTGTCAAAATCACCCGGGTCGATGACGATAACGGAATTCCTGTAATTTTTAACGCACGAATAAACGGCTGCTATTTTCCATGGTTCTATGGAGTTAAGAATGTAACTTTCTTCAAGCCTCTGATTTTCTCCGGGCATTTCAAGTACAACAAGGTCTATCCCTTTAAAATCACTCTCGCCAGATTTTTTGATTTCAACGTTAAGATCAAACATATCATCGAAATCTCCGGCAGTGTAAATTTTTATGCCGAACTGAACAAGTTTCTTTTGAAAAGATTCGAGTAATCCATCCGTCTTTTCAAAAAAAGCGTAATTTACGTTCAAAAAATCACCCCGTTATCTTTTTATCATGACTCGGAATTCTTAAAACACCATAAAAAGCGAATTCTAAATCAAAACCGTTTATTTCTTCTCCAGTTAAAT
Source organism: bacterium (assembly GCA_021800445.1). Classification (GTDB taxonomy): domain Bacteria; phylum Thermotogota; class Thermotogae; order Mesoaciditogales; family Mesoaciditogaceae; genus Athalassotoga. The sequence goes on from JAJYYZ010000022.1 coordinate 7,480, forward strand.
TTTCCAACTTTTCTTTTTTTAAAATACCAACTACGTGCTCTTCACCTTTTTTAAGCAATACAAGGCCTTTAATTGCTCTTCCGGGTACGAAAACAACGTAATCTCCTTTAAAGATTCCGAATTCCGGAATATCCACAAGAGATTCAACGGATAAAAGTTGTTTCTCGTTGGAAGGAACTGGAATATGAGTTTGCTCCCCGCTTTTAACAATTTTACCACTTTTATCCATCTTTCCTATCAACTCGGCAAAGGTTACGTCAAAAGGGCTTTTTGCCACGACTTTTATTCCGCGCGATGCGTGATCTCTTTTTATATAACCCTTCTTCTCAATGGCTTCTACATGTACAAGTGCTCCAGTCGGAGAGGAGAAACCGAAATGATCGGATATCTCCCTTATCGTGGGAGGATATCCCATTTTATCATGAAAATCTTTTATGAATTCGTATATCTCTCTTTGACGTTGCGTCAATTCTTTTATTCCGATCACCTCTTAAAAGGTATGAACAAGAAGGCCACTTCTCAATTTCGGTTCAAACCATGTTGATTTTGGAGGCATTATCATATTTTTATCTGCAACTTTCATAACGCTTTCAACTTCTGTCGGATACATGTAAAAAGCGACTTTGTATGCTTTCGAGTCGACGGCTCTTTTTAAATCTTCAAAACCATTAATCCCTCCAACGAAATCAAGTTTGGGATCTGTCCTTGGATCTTTTATGCCAAGCATATTGTTTAAAATCCTTTCTTGAAGTATTGAAACATCAAGTGCATTTATCAGATCTGAATCGTCGACATCCATTGCTCTTAGGCTGTACCATTCACCTTCCATGTACATTCCAATCGTATGTTTGGAAAGTTCAGGAGGTCTGTTGTACGTTTTTTTGACATCAAAACCCGCATCTTTTATCTTTCTTAAAAAATCGGATTCACTTCCGTCGATGCTTTTGACGATCCTATGGTATCCAAGAATCTGAAGTTCATCGTGCGGAAAGATCGTCACCATGAAATAATTCCACTCTCCACTACCACCCATATCCGCTGCCACTTTGACGGATGCAGATGCCCTGTGATGGCCGTCGGCTATGTAAAAAGTGTCAACATTTTGGAACGCATGGGCTATATCTTGAAGGAGAGCATCGTCTTCAACGCGATAAAGGTTATGGATTGTATCCGGATTTGCTGTTTTGAAATTGTAAAGGTGTTTTCCAACATCGATCCTCATCAATTTCTTTATCTCTTTTTGCGATTTGTACATCAAAAAGACATGTTCGGTATGAGCGCGGGTTGCTAAAATGTGTTTCATTCTTTCATCTTCTTTTTCTTTCCGTGTCAATTCATGTCTTTTTATATGTTCGGGGTATGCACTCGCAGGTACACATGCAACGAGCCCTGTCTGAACATGAGAAAGCATTTTCTGCGAGTAGATGTAAAAAGATGGCTTTTCGTTTCTGATAAATAATTTTTCATCGATGAATCTGTTGAGTTCTTTGGCCGCAATTTCGTAAATGTCTTCGCCACCTTTTGATATTGAATCAGGTCTTACTATGCGCATGAAAGAATGAGTGTCAGCCGAAAATTTTTTTGCCTCTTCCAGATCAACCACATCGTAAGGAGGACAGTTCATCTTTTCTACTTCTGTACTCTTTGCCTCCAACCCACCGAAAGGCTTTACAAGCATAGGAATCTCTTCCTTTCTCTATCCCAATTTTTTCATAATCTCATCGACGTATTTACCAAATTCTATCCTTAACTCTCCTTCACTTCTTGTCAGAAACAACTTTGAAATTCCCGTATCCTGACCTATTTCTTCGATCAAAGGAATTCTTGCCGTTATATCTACACCCGTTTTCTGAGCAAGATCATCGGTACTGTGACCGAATAGAAAATGTTTTTTGCCACAATATTTGCAAACGTAGTAAGACATATTTTCCCAGATGCCCATTATCGGCACATTCATCTTTTTTAGAAAATTTATAACTTTTTCTACATCGCCCAAAGCCACTTTTTGCGGGGTCGTGACAACTATGGCTCCATCTATTTTGTTGTTGTAAACGCTCAAAACTTCAAGTGGTTCATCTCCACTGCCGGGTGGGAAATCCATCACCATGTAATCAAGATCTCCCCATTCTGTATCTTTTATGAATTGATCTATCAACTTCGCTTTTAAAGGCCCTCGCCATATGACTGCTTTGTCTTCTCCGACTCCCGACGCGATAGTCATGAATTTAAGACCGCCTATTTCCATCGGGATGAAATGCGTTCCGTCAGTCATGATTTCCGGCGCCACTCCAAGTATTATATGATCGGTCGGACCATGAATATCAACATCTGTAAGGCCAACATTGTAACCGCTGAGAGCCATTTCAACGGCGATGTTGACAGCGATCGTTGACTTGCCAACACCACCCTTTCCGCTCGTTACCATTAACGTTTTCATAATAACTCCTCCAATCTTTGGGGTGCAATTTTTGCTATTCCATTCAGCGCTTCAATTTTAATCTCAAGTGGTTCAGAGACAGATCTTACAAATTCCATTAATTCTTCCAAACCGATGTCACCAGATGAAACAAGTGCCTTCAAAGATTGAATTCTAACGCCAATCGTGTGATCGAAAAGGCCATTTCTTATTCTTTCATCTTTTGTCTTCAATCTTCCAAGCACCTTAAGAGAATTTTCCATCATCTCTTCATCATCATCTTCAAGAGATGCAAGAAGTACTTCCACGTTATTTTTTGATGGATATTTTTCCACGAAAGGCACAACCGACAACTTCAAATTTCTGTCCCTTCCTTCAAGGAATTCTTCTATTATGCCTTCCACATTTTGGCTTTCGATACTCATAAGTACCCTTAAAGCCGTTATTTTCAAGGATTTCGAAGGATAATTCACATATTTAATGGCCATTTCTTCAAGTTCTTTACGTTCCCCGCATGTGTTAGAAGCGCTTTTAAGCGCCGATTGAATTGTTTCAGATGGAAGGGAATCATTTAAAATGACCGTTTCCAAACTTTTCCAAACTTCATCGCAAGGAAATTTTCCCATCAGAGAAATTGCAACTGAATTCATCTTTGAATAAGTCGATTCAGCCATTTTTTTGAGAAGAGGCAAAGAATCTTTGAAATGCATGACAAAAATTTTTAAAGCCGCCGTTCTGATTTCAAAAGGCAATTTTGTATTCTCAATTATCTCGGTAACGATCTTTTCATCAACATTTTCACCCAAATTCAACAGCCCTTTTATGGATTCAACTTTCACTTTCGGATCTTCATCTTCAAGAAATTTCTTTGCTTGTTGAACACCTTCATCACATTGAACCTTTTCGAGTTGCTTCAAAGATTGAATTTTGACGGCAGAAGATCGATCTTCAAGCAGCAAAGAGAGCAATTTGCATCCATCTTCGGGTGTCATGTACTGTGAAAGAGTTACAACTTCTTTTCTTATTCTCTCGCTTTTTTTCACCAGATGATCTATTTCTTTAAAAGAAATGGGATATTTTATAGAGGACAGGTACCTTATTGCGGATATAACGGCTGCATCTCCGGTCGATGAAAGCGCTTTTACTGCTTCCTGCACGTGCCATCTGTCTTTTAACCTTTTCAATTCACTTAAAGCAACGGCAACGGTTAAACTGTTGGAAGAATCAAGATCGGCCGATATGGTTTTTATCTGTTCTTCTATCATTTTTTCTTTTAAATTTCTCAAAACTTTTTTAGCATCGTATTTCATTTCTTCTCCTCTGAAATTTGCTGGGCAATGGGTTTTTGAAGGTAAAATGGTTTAACGCTTACATGATCGTAAATTTTCTCCGATTTTTCAAATGACCTTATGGTGCTTTGAACAAGCGAATATCCCGAAATTAAAGGGCCATTGGTTATATACGAAGAAATGCCATCTATTTCTTCTTCGGACACAATTTTTCCTTTTAATTGATGAAGTGATTCGGTAGGATCCATTTCCGAAGACCAACCGTCCCCATCGAATCTTGACACATACCACCAATCTTTTCGTGCCTTTCTGATCAGCGTGACTGGATCATTCGACTCGAAACATTCAAAATATTTTAAACCTATTATGGGGATTGAAAGAGAAAAAGATATTGCCTTTGCAACCGCAATCCCACTTCTTAAGCCGGTAAAATTACCCGGTCCTATAACGCAACCAATCAAATTTATATCAGAAATCGATATGCTATTTGATCCTAACAAACTATCCAAATCTTTGACAAGTGTATCTGATTGCCTTGATTTTGAAAAAGATTGAAGAAACACAACATCATCATTCAATCCGAGGGCAATCGTTAGCCATCTGCCCGATGTATCGAATGCCATAACATTCAAACAGATCAACTCCTTTTTCATATCTTAGTATATCATACAACAAGAAAACTGGGAAAGAGGAGTGACATGCTCCTACCACTTATAGAAGTGGAAGAATGCTTGCTCAAAAAAGGTTAAAAAGCAGCGTATGGCGAATGGCCAATAGCGTATAAAAAAAACATTAGAGAAAAAGCAGTAATCCGTGACGCATGATCTGCAAAAATTCAACAGGCAACGCAGGTCGATTTACAATGTTGACGGAAGGTAAAACTCAGTGTATAATAAGCATGAATAAGTAATGAAGGTTTAAATTTTTGGAAATGGAGGAGGCGTGATCTGTATGAAGGACAATCTTTTGATCTTAGAGATAGAAAACCACGAATACGGGATCGATTTTTACGATCCGTTTTTCTTTTTACTAAGGGATCTGCTTTACGAAGATACATGGGAAACATTTGCTGCAGATGTAAGCGTTCATAAAGAGCACATCGAGAGAATTCATAAGTTACAGAGTATTGAGAAGAAAGCAGGCAAAATTTCCGGGTCGCTTTTTCTTCCAATCTCCACTCAAGAAATGAAAAGTTATTTCAAAGAATTGAATCTTAACCTTTTCGAACTTAAAAATGCCACCCCGGACGGTTTATACGAATTGGCCCAGGATGAATCTGAAGCGGAAGAACTTGACGAAGCCATAAAATTGATGGATTTTGTTATTGAAACCTGGCCTATGTACGCAAAGGCTTATGAACTCAAAGGAACATTTTTGATAGAGAAAGGTGATCAGGAAAAAGGTATCGCCCTTCTTAAAACGGCGATAGAGATAGATCCGACTCTTGCCGAGGCTTATTCAGAACTGGGTCAGGCTTATTACAACCTTGAAGATTACGAAATGGCAATTGAAGAATGGGAAAAAGAACTTGAATACACTCCTTACGATAAATTTGCGTACTTCATGATAGCGGATGCTTACAGAAAAATGGGGAAAATAGGAAGTGCCATTGACATATTGAAAAGATTTGTGAGCGAGGATAAGAAGACAATTCTTGCGCGATACGAATTGATGGATCTTTACAATCAACTCGGAGAATACGACGTGGCAAAAGATTACGAAGATCAGATATTGAAGATGATGCCCTATTATCCCGGAGACATAGAATCGTGGGCAAAAGTTCTCTTTAAGAACGAAAGATACGATGAAGTCATAAAAGTTGTTGAAGAACATATTCAAAAATATCCGATAGACTCGCATTTCAAAATACTTTTGGTCGTTCCTTACGCAAAGACTGGACGTTACAATGAAGCCAAAAGGATATTGAACGAATTTAAAAATCAAAAAGACTGGTATTTTTATGGTAAAAAAGAACTTTTTGAGACGAACCTGAGCCCAGAGGAACTTAATCTGTGTGGAATACACTGATATTCGGTATCATAGGCATCATCTTTGGATTGGTGCTCGGAAGTTTTTACAACGTTTTGATTTACAGGATTCCAAAGGGAATTTCTTTGGTCAATCCTAAAAGGTCTTTTTGTCCCGTGTGTAATCACCAATTGGCGTGGAAAGACAACATTCCAATTTTGAGTTATCTAATACTCGATGGAAAATGCAGATATTGTGGATCCAAAATTTCTCCACTGTATCCTGTAATTGAAGGAAGTACCGCCGCTTTGTTCCTGCTGGCAGTTTTTCTCACATCAAACATCTGGAACATGCTTGCTTTGTGGATTCTTTTTTCTGGTGGTATAATTGTAACTGCCATAGATCTCCAAACAATGATGATTCCCGATTTTGCGGTTATAATGACGGCAATTGGCGGGATTTTGTGGGCAATTACCAACGATCAGGTGTTTTTGTCTTTGATAAGCGCGGGTATCGGTTTCGGTATCTTTTTGATCATTCATCTCATTTCAAAGCAGGGAATGGGATTTGGAGATGTTGAATACCTTGCGGCTTTAGCCCTTTATCTTGTACCGTTTTCTCTTGTGTGGGCTATTTTAATGGCATCGATAGCGGCGATAATTTTTTCTTTGCCGATGTTGATAACTCGAAAGGCAAACAGAAAAACGCGCGTTCCATTCGGACCATTCCTTGCGTTGGGAGTATCGATAGCAATTTTCATACCATGGAGGTAAAGTATGGTTAATTTTGAAGTTGTCAATCTTACCATCCCAGATGAAGCCAACATCATCGTCGGACAAACGCATTTTATAAAGACAATCGAAGATCTGTATGAAGTGATGATGACGGTTTCTACAAGTTCAAAATTCGGAATAGCCTTCAACGAAGCGTCTGGAGTTTGTCTTATACGTCATGACGGTAACGATGAAGAACTTGAAAAAATTGCCATAGAAAATGCGCAACGCATAGGAGCAGGACATATTTTTGTCGTCGTCATGCGTGGCGTTTATCCGATAAGCGTTATGAACGCGATAAAATCTCTTCAAGAGGTATGCAACGTTTACGCCGCAACCGCGAATCCTCTTCAGGTTGTGGTTGGAATCACGGATCAGGGTCGCGGTGTTATGGGAGTGATAGACGGATTTCCTCCAAAAGGTGTTGAAAGAGACGAAGATATTTCAAAGAGAAAAGTGCTTTTGAGGCAGATCATAAAGTACAAAAGGTGAAAAAAGGTGAAAAAATGGAAGTAAGAGTTAGGTTTGCCCCGAGTCCGACGGGTTTTTTGCATGTTGGCGGTGCAAGAACAGCACTTTTTGGCTGGCTATTTGCAAGAAAAGCAAAAGGAACATTCATACTCAGAATAGAAGATACGGATACGGAGAGATCCTCTAAAGAATCAGAAAACGGCATAATCGAAGATTTAAAATGGTGTAAACTCGATTGGGATGAAGGGCCAGATATAGGCGGCCCGTATGGTCCTTACAGACAAACCGAAAGGATGCAGAAAGGCATTTATGACATTTACGTTCGTGAACTTATAGATAACGGCAGTGCCTATTACGCGCTTTATGACGAAGGCAATGTCAAAGAAATCGTGAAAAAATTCAACTCACATGATGAGGCAAATGATCACAGATCAAACGGAAGAAGCGTAACGGTTAATTTCAAAATACCGGCAGGAAAAACGTATTTTCACGATATAGCAAAGGGTGATATGGAATTCGATAATTCTACTTTTGAAGATATGGTCATAGTCAAATCAAACGGCTTTCCGACTTACAACTTTGCCGTTGTAATCGATGATCACCTTATGAAGATCTCTCACGTCATCAGAGGCGAGGATCATCTTACCAACACGCCAAAGCAGATCATGATGTACAAATCTCTGGGGTGGGAATTGCCTGAATTCATGCATATACCGCTTATTTTAGGATCGGATAGAACGCCTTTGAGCAAAAGGCACGGAGCGACATCGGTGAATTATTTCAGGTCTTATGGCATAATCAACGTGGCATTCATAAATTATCTTTCATTGCTTGGTTGGAGCGTTAAGGAAGAGGTTTTCAACCCGCTTGAAAAAATCGAAAGTTTCGATCTGTATTCGTTGTCGAACAAACCTGCCGTCTTTGATTACAAAAAGATAGAATGGATAAACGGTCAGCATATGAGAAAGATGAGCGTCGAAGAGTCGATAGACAACTTCAAAACATGGGCTTTCTTTCAAAATCCAAGTGCACTTAAATGGTTTGATGATCCCGATTATTCAAAAGCAGTTTTTGACATATGCAGGCAGAAAGTGAACACGCTGAAGTTGCTTGGAGAATTTGCAAGGCCTTTTTTTGAAAAGGTTCCGACAGATGAAGAATCAAAAGAGATTTTAAAAGGAGCCGAAGTTGAAAAATTTCTTTTGATTTTCAAAGATCGAATACAATCTCTTGACGATTGGTCTGCGGAAAATGTGGAAAAAGTTCTTCGCGATATATCGCTGAATGATTTATCTCGTAAGGAATTATTCCAAATTTTAAGGATCGCACTTTTGGGACAAAAGGTAACTCCTGGATTGTTCGAGTCTATTTACGTACTTGGAAAGAAAAGAGTTGTCGAAAGAATTGAAAAAATTTGACTCAATTTACAATGTGAACTATGATGGAATCGGAAAATCAAATGAAACACTCGTGGGTCTTGATGACGAGCAACGTACGGCCGTCTTGGATGAAGGAGGGTTTTCTATTGTCATCGCAGGACCCGGATCTGGAAAAACAAAGGTTATAACCCACAAGATAGCCTATTTGATATCGAAAGGAATTGACCCAAAACGAGTTTTGCTTGTAACCTTCACGAAGGCTGCCGCAAATGAGATGATTCACAGGGCACAGCAGGTGTCTAAAAATCTTCTTAATGGTATGATGGCAGGCACATTTCACCACGTTTGCAATCATCTTTTGAGAAAATATGCGGCGGAACTCAAACTTGATCCAAATTTTTCGATTCTTGACGAAGAAGACAGTTTAACGATCGTCAAACATGCCATAAACGAATATGTCGAAAGAAACGAAAAATTTCCATCTCCTTCCGTTGTCTTGAAGATAATCTCGATGGCTGCAAACACTCAAAGAACTGTTGAAAAAACGATCGATGAGGATTTTACCTATTTCTATGCCTTCGCGGATAGGATAAACAAGATAAAAGACAAATATGAAGCGCTCAAGGTCGAGCAATCATCTTTAGATTACGATGATTTACTCGTATACGCCAATGACCTTCTCAATATACAGTCTGTCAGAAAAAAAGAAGCATCGAATTACTTATGGGTACTTGTCGATGAGTTTCAGGACACAAACAAAATACAATACGAAATAATCAAGAAACTCTCTTCCGTTAACGGTAACCTTATGGTTGTGGGAGACGATGCGCAGAGTATTTATTCTTTCAGAGGTGCCAGATACGAAAATATAATCGAAATGTCAAAAGAAAAAGACGTGAAAGTCTACAAAATTCAAACCAATTACAGAAGTACTCCTGAAATAGTCAACCTTGTCAACACTATGATACCCAACAACATCTTTTCAAAAACCTTAAAGCCGGTAAAAGCGAATTTTGAAAGGCCTGTCGTCGTAAGCACGTGGGACTCTCTTGAAGAGTCTGCTTTCGTTTCCAAAAAGATAAATGAATTCGTGAACTCCGGCATATCCCCTTTTCAGATCGCCGTCCTTTACAGAAATCACAGTCAATCGATGGATCTCCAACTGGAACTTTCAAAATCAAGGATACCTTTTACAGTCCGATCCGGTGTTAAATTCACAGATTCGAAGCATGTTAAAGATGCACTTTCGTTTTTGAGAGTGCTTGTCAATCCAAAAGATTCATTGTCATGGATGAGAATTTTTCAACTTTTTTACGGTATCGGAAAGAAAAGCGTGGAAAAGGTACTGTCAGATGAAGAGTTTAAAAGGGATCCCATCGATTTCGCAAAACACATATCACGCTTTGGCGATAAATATGAAAAAATAGAGGATATATTCAAAAAAGTTTCACCGGACGATAAACCAAATGATGTGTTGAATCATGTTTTCGAAAATTTTTATTCCGATTACATAGCATTTACTTTTGAAGACAGAATCGAAAGGCAAATGGACATAAAAAGAGTCATCGAAATATCCGGCAGATACAACGATATAAATGACTTTCTTACGGATCTTGCCATAACGGAACAGATAGATATAGATAGAAAAGAGAGAGATAAAGAAGAAAGCGTTACGCTTACGACAATTCACAGGGCAAAGGGACTTGAATGGGATGTTGTCTTTATCATTTCTGTCAATCCGGGCGATTTTCCTTCATCTTTTGCCATATCTGAAGGTAAAATCGATGAAGAGGAACGTGTTTTCTACGTGGCTATCACGAGGGCAAAGAAATATCTTTTCATATGCAGACAGATGTCCGGATCGAGGACACCTTATTATGGTAATAGAATTGAGATAAATGGCAACAAGCACGATTTTGTAGAAAAAATTCCCCCAGCGCTTTACAACCACTGGAAGATAAATTAAATTAAGGGGGCGGTAACGTGGCAACCGTCAGAATAAAAGATCGGCCTGAAAACAGAGATATGCTTGCAAAGTTTTCTTACTGCGGGGCTCTTCCAAAATTTGAAGGATTCAAATTTTGTGATGGGTGCATAGAATTGTCATTTGAAGATCTTGAAAATCATCCGGTCCATATAACGGAAAAGGCATTTCTCCAATTTTTTAAAGACGTTTATGAATGTGCCACTAAAGGTATTTCAGTAGGTCCGGTCGAACAAGAAAATGTTTTTGTCAACAGAGAAAAAATCATCGTCATTCCATCTTTCAAAGAAGAATTAAACATCGTAAACGGAAGAATAGAGAACCCATCATCTTTCTTCACGACTATCAGAACGTTTGCTCAAGAGTTCAAAAGTGCCTCTCCATTTCTCATGAAAGTTTTCAAAGAAGGCATACCTGCGATCCTCGATATCATGAAAAATTTGAAATTAGACGTGCCGTCAACTCCCTTTTTTTTACCATCAATCGGCGTTTGGAGGCACGGACCGCTCCTTGAGAAGGTACAATCCGAAAAAGGATTTGTCCAAATTCCGATATCAGATGGCGGTATTTTTTCGAAATTCTTGAATGGTCAGGTTTTTTCGTCTATCAATGAAATAATCGATCATCTGAAAGAAAATTCCAAAATTCAAGGACTGAATCTTGAATCGGTTGATCCAAGTACCCTTGCGTTTTTTTTCAAAACAGACGAAAATACAACCTACATCTTCAATTGTGGCGAGTCAGTTGAGATGGTGACTTTTGTCAAAGCGTTCGTTAAATTCAAAAAAGGTTTGCATGTAATAGCAATTCACGATCCGATCTTCGATTTTGAAGATGGGAAAAAGATAGAATTTCCGGTTATATCTCCGAAAGAACTTGATTGGTTCTTCAACACTTTTTTCACATCTGATTTCGTTTTTGAGGGCGATGCAAAAGCACTTTTTGAAATTTCAAAGGGTGAAAATTTTACCATATCAAAATTCGTCAGAGAAGGCAAATGGAAGTTTGAAAATGATAAATGGCATGTGGCACCGAAAATTCCGGCAAAGCCCTCACCTGCTTTTTATCTTTTAAAAGCGCATGCGCTTATGGAAACCGGCGAAAAACCATATTTGGGCCTCGAGTTCATCAACACGTCTTCGAAAATAGCCGATAGAAACGTTGAATCGTTCGAATCTGCAAGGGCCTTTTTTCATAAGGTGCTTGGCGATTACGATCTCATGATGAACGATCTCAAAAGGGCTGATGCACTCGGAAGAAGAGCCTTTAGAAACGCTTACTTTGGAATCGTCATGGCGATGAACGGCTTCGATCCGGTTTTGTCCGAAGAATCCACATCATCATTCATCGAAGTATGCAGAAAATACGTGCAATTCGTTAAAAACGGTGAAAATTATGATATGATATACGATCAGGTGCTCAGACCTCTTGAGAATTTTAAAGAAAAGATGGCAAGAAGAGTCGAAGTTATGGCAAGAAATTACGTGGGAATTTTACACCTCAAAAAAAATGAAAATGAAGAAGCCGTAGATGAACTTGAAACCGCGCTTTCAATGGCACGTGAAGAGAATTTCAAGGATCTCGTTCCATTGGTTGAGATGAACATAGGATACGCACTTTCAAACATGTCTCCACACGCTTCACAAGAAAGGCTTAATGCCGCTCTTAAGGAAACCATCGAAGAAGGCCTTTGGAAGACTTTTCAAATCATCAACCTTGCAATGGCGCAGAATTTCGTGGAAATGGGAAATTTCAGCAAGGCACGTGAAAATCTTGATCTGGTAGAATCTCTGCAGGTAGACTTCAAGTCAGAAGTTGAACTGCTGAGATCAAGGATAACAGTTGAAGATCTCACACTCAGCATTTCAAGCTCGAAGGCCAACGATGAGATGACAATGCTGAAATTCATAAAAGCACTTTACACGGACGATGAAAAAAGCGCACTTGAATTTTTGAAAATGACAAAATCTAATGATAGCGAGTATTTACAAGACGTTGCCAGCAATCCTTTGAAAATCGTCGAGACGATAACACTTCCGCAGAATCCTTTTGCCGTATATTTTCTTTCAAAATTGAAATCCATGCGAGTCCTGAAGATGATGAAAAAATATGGAGAGAAACTTTACAGAGATGGCTTTTTCACAAATGCCATATTTTACGAAGAGCAACTTGCGAAAATTTACAAACTGTTCGGATGGCAAAAAAGCGCCGATCTTCACCTTGAAATTGCCTCAAATATGGCTCAAAGTTTAGGCCTTAGGAATCGTGCAAATGAGATAAGAAAACGCTTAAAAGATCCAGAAGGAATTCTTGAATTTCTCAATATTTTCAATTCATGCCTTTATTCGATAAACCTTGAGTCGACAGGAGAGGTGATCGAATCTCTTGCAATTGAGGTATCGAAACACGTTGAGAGCAAAGTACTTTGCAGAATATCCGGAATAGAAGAAATAGGTTACGTTTGTGGCACAGATGGCATATCTTATCAAACGGACGAATGCGTGAAAATTGATTCGTGGATCATCGACGATGAAAAATTCGTTTATGATTTTTCAATACGGGGAGGAAAGGTTTTTATTCAGATCGACAAAGCAAAGATCGATATGGATAAAATCATAGCAATTTTGGATACTCTTGTTCCAATATATAAGTTAAAACTTGAAAAAGTTATCGCATCTAAAATATCCGATCTCGATCAACTTACAAATCTCTACACGCGTCGTTACATATTTGAAAAATTGTACGAGGAAGTTGAAAGATCAAGAAGGTATAAAGAATTTTTGAGCGTTGCGATGATCGATATCGATGATTTCAAAAGAATTAATGACACGTACGGTCACGATGTCGGTGACGAAGTTCTGAGAAAAGTTGCCGAAACTCTTAGATCGAGCACAAGGAAGATAGACGTAATTGGCAGATACGGCGGAGAAGAATTCCTGGCAATTTTTCCGCATACCCCTATTGATCAATCTATAAAAAGTGCGCAAAGAATGCTAAAAAATGTAAGAGAAAACTTCAAATGGATGAAACTCACGCTGTCCCTCGGCGTTGCCGAAATGACGCCTGAGCGCAACAACGTAGAGCAACTTGTAAAGTGCGCCGATATAGCACTTTATCGTGCAAAACTGGCAGGTAAAAACAGAATTGTAAAATACAACGAATCGGAGGTATAAACATGCATTTGGTTGTCAATCACCCTTTGATACTTCACAAATTGACCATTTTAAGAGACAAATCCACAGGGCCAAAGGAATTCAGAGAACTCATAAGAGAAATAGCCACGCTCATGACTTACGAGGCAATGCGTCATCTTACGCTCAAAAGAAAGATAGTTCAAACTCCGCTTGAAGAGTGCGAAGGATACGAGATAAACGATAAAAATATAGTTGTGGTTCCCATATTAAGGGCCGGTCTTGGCATGTTGGACGGAGTGCTTCAACTCGTTCCAAATGCTTCCGTTGGTTACGCTGGCATGTACAGAGATCCGGAAACAAAAATGCCGGTTGAATATTACGCGAAATTTCCCGCATTTTTTGACGATACCGAAGTTTTCATACTCGATCCCATGCTTGCGACTGGAAATTCAGCGGTTAAAGCCATAGAACTTGTAAAAGAAAGGAATGGAAAACATATCACCCTACTTTCGATAGTCTCAGCTCCGGAAGGCTTAAAAGTTGTGGAATCAAAATATGATGACGTTAAAATTTTGACCTGTTCCGTTGACAGAGAATTGAATGATCATGCTTACATCTTGCCGGGTCTTGGGGATGCAGGGGATAGACTTTACAGAACGAAATGAATTTGTGATATAATCTTCTACTTATTCAAAATTTTGTGAAGGTGGAGTGATCTTATGCGTAACAAGATGCGTTTATGGGAAAACATCAGTGGTTACCTTTTCATCCTTCCAGCACTTGTTATAATGTCGGTATTTGTTTTTTGGCCGGTCGGCTATTCTTTCTATCTGTCTTTTTTTAACTGGGATTATGCCCATCTCAAAAATCCAAGTTTCATAGGTCTTCAAAATTACATCCAACTTTTTGAGTTAAACACACCTCCGCCCTATTCGTTTCTGAAAGCACTCGTTTACGATGGCTTTTACATATCGATTTCGATTTTAACGCTTTTCGCTATCTACCTTCTTATGAATATCGTGATTTCAAAGCGCGTTAAAATTTTAGATGCAATTTATATTTTCGGAATCACGATCTTCGGTTTAATCTTCTTTAACGCCACACTTTCAGCCATGAAAACACTTCCTTACTTAACTTTTATTTTCATAGCAGCCGCAGTAGGTCTTGTCATTTTCAAAAAACACGAATTCATTTCAAGAATGGCAGGTCATTTCTTTACACTCTTTTTGATAAGCGGGGCTATTTATCTGACATTGAGATTTGCCTTTCCAAGCAATTACGGAATTTATCAATGGTTAGACGCCATCAAAGAAAGCAGTGATTTCATCAAATCCATATGGAATACGGCCTATTACGTCATTCTTTACGTGCCGGCAGATATAATTTTGGCACTTTTGGTTGCACTGTTTTTGAACAGATTGAAGTTATTTAAAGCATTTTTAAGAACCTCTTATTTCATGCCTTTTGTAACATCCATAGTTGCTATAAGTCTTGTCTGGCAGTGGCTTTACAACGATCAATACGGACTTATAAATTACTTTCTTTCCTTTATAGGCATCTCTCCAGTTGCGTGGCTTAAAAGCGATGTCTGGACAATTCCTACTATTGCCATAATGTCTATCTGGAAAACGATAGGGTACAACGCGATAATTTTTCTTGCCGGACTTCAATCGATAGACAAATCTTACTACGAAGCGGCTGATATAGACGGGGCTACGAATTCTCAAAAATTGACGTACATAACCTGGCCTTTGCTTTCACCGATGACATTTTTCGTGCTTATAGTCTCTGTCATAGGCGCATTTAAGGTCTTCACAGAAGTTTACGTGCTCTACCAGGCAGTCCCCGGCCCTTACAACAATTCAGGATTGACGATAGTTTATTACATCTTCCAAACCTTCTACACAAACCAGCAGATGGGACTTGCTTCGGCCGCCGCGTACATACTCTTTGCCATAATTTTGGTCTTCACACTCGTACAATTCAGAGCAGGCCAGAAAAGAGTTGAGTACCTATGAAAATCAAGGGAACAGTTTTTGAGATCATACTTTACATCATCGCCTTTGCCGGAGCGGCGATAATGCTTATGCCATTCATATGGATGATCGTCACGTCTTTGAAATTACCAGAAGAAGTTCAGATCTTTCCGCCGACGTGGGGAACCGTGAATGCGTTGTCGGTAAGAAACATAAATGCTTCAATAGATCATTCAACTTATTCGTCCGTCAACTATTCGGCTTTGAGCCTTCAACAATTTTTGAATGTAGGTCAGGGCAGAACTTCAAGTGCTTCAAACGTGTTAACCGTCAATTTCGCCGGTACGCCTCCTTTAAGGGGCACGATATATCTTACACTTGGAAATGGCAATCCCATCAAATACGCAACGGAAGTTAACATGTCCAAAGTTGAAGATCTCATAACGAACGTTGATTCGATGATTTATCCTGCCGATTACCAAAACCAGATAAGTGAACTCAAATCCCTTTCCGCTAATCCGGATGAATACATGAAAGCATTTTTGAATATTTTCAGATACGGATCCAATCCCATATTATCAAGAATAGATTTTACAAAAAAATTTGCTCAGGCTGTAAATTCTGCCACAACAACGGCAAAAATGTTCATGCCAGCACTTTTGAGAAATCAAGCCTTAAATGTGAGTGACAAAGATGCATCCTCAGTTGCTGTCCAGAAAGAGTTTGTGAAATCGTTTTTGTCTTCGAACGATTTTTTCACAGAATCTGCTTCCATGCTTTCAGGTGTTTTGAATTACAAAAAAGGAGTGGGCACTCTTTCACCTGATATCCCAGCCGTTGAGGGGATAATGCAAAATTTCCTGAACAAATTCGATTTAAAAACGATCCTCATTTCAAAATTCGGAAAGATCGATCCATCGCTAAATGTGCTTGTCAATTTTTACGAACAAAGGATCATGAATCCCATAATCGGTTACTACAATCTGCTTAAATCTTACGATCTCGTCTTTGATTTTTACAACAATTCAAAGCAACTTACCGTCGAAGATCCTCAGATGATCTTCACTTTTTTCACGCCTGCCGAACAGATGGTAAGGCTTGAAAGCGCTGTAAAAAATTCAACTCTTCCTTCGACTTACATGGACACAGCGCTTGGCATCATCAAAGCGGGTCACACTTCTCACTTCATAGACGATTTCATAAACGAAACAGATGCGATGGTTAAAACCGATTTACTCTCGATCGGTTTAAATCAATCGGAAGCAGATAATGCCTTCAGGGGTATTTCAAGTGTTGTAACCAACATGAAAATTCTCTATGGGGTATTGAATTCATCTGAACAATTGAAATTAAACAGGATGATCTCGGAGTATGCCGGTGAGTGGAATAAACTTTCGCAAAAGATAGCAGATGCTTTCGGCGCTGAACATCCAAACAGCACCGGTGTGCTTACGGGGAATTCGGGTCAACTTGTTTACATCGGAAGCGGTTTTTCCTCCTATAAAAATCAGACGGAGATAGAAAGATTACTTTCCGTCAGTTGGTCAAACTACTTAGCCGTGACAAACGCCACGGATATTTACAGCAACACTTATTACACCATGAAGATCATCAAAGCACCTTCAATAGTTTCAAGCATTCAATATTTCCCCTCAAATGGAAGTGTCAAGATATTTTTAAATGGTGTAAACAGCGTGTGGTTTTTGACCTTACCTGTAAAAGTAGAGGCACATTTCAACTTTTCTCAAATTTTTGCGAATCTTTTCGAGGCTTACGTCCAAGCATGGAACGCATCTCCATTTGCAAGGTACTACATAAATACGGTCTTCGTCGCTGTTGTAACGACATTTTTGAACATCGTCTTTGGCGTTATGGCCGCCTTTGCATTTTCGAAACTTCACTTTGCGGGAAGAAACTTCTTCTTCATGCTCTTCATAGCGACCATGATGATTCCTGGAGAGGTTTTGCTCGTTCCGAATTTCATAACGATCGTACACTTCGGCTGGCTTAATACTTACTATGCATTGATAATTCCATGGGCCGTCAGCGCTTTTACGATATTTTTGATAAGGCAGAATTTCATGGGAGTGCCAGATGAACTTCTCGATGCCGCAAAAATAGATGGCGCCTCGAGATGGAGATTTTTGTGGACTATAATGGTTCCGCTCTCGAGGCCCGTTATAATAACCGGCGCCCTTTTGAATTTCGTTGGGAGTTGGAATGCCTTTTTGTGGGTACTTATAGTCACGAATGAGCCTTCAATGAGAACGTTGCCTGTCGGCCTTCAAAATTTCAGCAGCAACGCCGGAACGATTTACAATCAACTTATGGCCGCTTCAACGTTCACGATGCTTCCGATCGTTATATTGTTCTTATTTGCCCAAAGATACTTCATAGAAGGCATCGCAAGGACGGGAATAAAGTGAACTACCCCGTCGTATAGACGGGGGTTCCTGCTTCATAGCACATCGCCTCTGAATTAGCAGGTCTTACACGTTCTTCACGGGCTTGACTTCCGGCAGTCCCTGTCTGTATTTCATTATTCCTTGGTTTCGTATATTTATCGCAGCGTTTATGTCCAAAGTGCATGTTCAATTTGACAATCTGCTCTTTTGTAGGATAAAGACGAAACTTATATGCTTTAACGCTCTTTTGAGCAAGAATTCTCCCACTTCTATAAGTGGACAGAGCATGTCACAGTATAGCTATTGTTCATTTCAAGAATTTTGACTTTTGATATTCCCGAATGTTTCAAAAATTCATATCGATTTCACATCGGTGATATAATAAGAAATGGCAGATGGCGAATAGAAAAAAACGTAACGAGTAACGCGTGAACAGACAAAGACAAAAGGCAATCGGTGAAAAAATTGATATGGAAAAAGTAGATATTTTCATAGGACCACCATCCTCAGGAAAGACCGAAAGGATAATCCAAGAAATTTCAAAATTAAACCCTTTTGATTACACTTTTATAGGAAGCCAGGGTGAGTTTGTAAAATTTGCGGCGTATATGGCCACTGAAATCACAGGATCGATAAACAGATCATCTTTCAAAACCGTTGACCAGTTTGCCGTTGAAACGGTGAGACGACAAAGAGATCTTATTTTTGCCGACAGACCTCTTAAACTTACAATCCTCACGTCTGTAATAGAAGACATGGCTTCAAGAAATCTTGATCTGCCGGAAGAAATAAAAAACGAGGCAGCGGTGGTCAGGCATAGATCAACCGTTGAAAAACTTTTATCCCTTATCGATGACGTTAAAACTTACATGAAAGAAGATGAATTTGAAGAGGCCGAAACAAGACGGGATATGTTCATATCCGGTGTGATCAAAAGATTTAAAGATAAGATGAAATCGATGAAACTCTTCGATACTTACGACGCTTACAGGATGATCGCGGATGGAGAGATTAAAACCGGGGGTAAATATCTTTTTATAGACGGCTTTTACGATTTCACGCCCGTCGTTGCGAAATTTTTCAAGGCCGTTATCTCTGACTTTGAAAAGACATTCATAACGGTGACCGATGGTGACGTTTTTGAGCGCGGAACGTCTACGATTCTCAAAACAGTCGAGAACTTTTCATGTAAAAAAACAGAGATGAAATTTTCCGGCACCTCCGTCGCCCAGGGATTGTTTTTCGGAAAAGGAGACGGAGTCAAAATTCATGCGTTCGAAAAGCCCAACAACGAGATCGAATGGGTATCCAAAAAGGTAAAAACGCTCTTGATGAATGGTAAAAAGGTTCAAGATTTCGAGATCGTCGTGAAATCTGAAAATAACGGCTCTATAAAAGCCATTGAGGATAAATTGGAAGAATATGACATAGATGTTTCTTACCTCGGAAAGAAGAGTCTCAATCAAAGTACTTCCGTGCAAAAGGTTATGTTACCGCTAAGGGTCGTAACGGGTGGATATCCACAGGATCTGCTTATGAGCATGATCATGGCCGGATTTAGCGATAACGCGACATTCAGTTTTGTATACGACAGATCCCATCTTAACAGGGGACCTTTGCGATTATCATATAAATCGAGAATGGATGATTGGAACAGAAGACTTGAAAATTTTGCGAAATATCTTTCCAGGATGAAATCACTTATCTTCGAAGACGATGAATTTCAAGATCGATCTTTGGACGATCTTCAAAGAATGCAGGAACTTGTTGAGGATGCCAAAAAAACCGTCAAAAATCTTTTTGATTTTTTGATCAAATTCGAAAATGCGATTTTCGTTGACGATTACTCGAAAGCTTTTGAAGAAGCAATACAAGTCATCGGTGCCGATGTGCCGGATGAAGAAAAAGAGGCGCTCGATCAATTCACAGACTTAATCTGGGAAATTGAAAGCGTGCTTAATTTCGCGGGTATAAAGGAAATAAGCAGTTCCGATTACAGGTATTATTTAGAACTTCAAATAAAAGACAGAACTTACGTGCCTTCAAGGGAAAAAAGCGGGGTGAGAATTTCGGATGTGATCACATCGAGATTCAGTCATGCGCCTTTGAAGATATTCGTTGGATTCACAGATGAAAATTATCCGGAATTTCATCCGAATTACTTTTACAACTCCATAGAAGAGGAAAAGCATTTCGGAATAAACAGAAATTTAAAAAGACTTTTAGACGACAGACTTGATCTTTACACGGCGATGGCTCAGGCAAAAGAGGTATACCTTACGATGCCGCGGGCGACGCAGGAAGGCGTGAAAATTCTTCCGTCGATGTACCTCGTGGATCTGGAGGAAAAATTTGGTATGCCCCAAAAGCCCGAAACTTATCCTTCCATGAGTCTTCAAGAAGCGACGATCTCTTACGCGAAATGGGCCAGATGGAATGGAAGAAACACTGAAATCGAAAATAAACTCGATGTGATGATTCAAAAATCTAAAACCATGTCAGTTAAAGATCCCGCCAATCTTGAGTATTGTAAGACGCTTTCGAAAGCGCCTGTGAGTTTTTACAGGTATTTCTCTTACAAAACCTGTCCTTTGAGGTATTTTTTCTCTTACGCGATGAAACTTCCACAGGCGATAATATACGATCTCGATCTAAACAGTCTTGAACTGGGAACGGTTTACCATAACTCTTTGAAAAGGCTTGTAAAAGCAGGCAGAAAGTATCTCAGAGATCTGACGAGTGATGAATTGAAACTGACTGTTCAACATATTTTGAGCGAAGAACTTGGGAAAATGAGTTTTTTCGAGCCGGAAATCTTTGAGATAAATCTTTTGAAATTCACAAATGTGATCGTGAATTATCTTGAAAAAGTTGAATTTCCCGAAGAGATAGACGGAAGAAACAGAAATTTGAAAGCCTACAAAATCTACAAAACAGATCATGGCTTTGATTTTTTCAACCCGCGCGAATTTGAATTCAACTTTACCGGTATGGAAGAGGCAAGGATCGATGATACGGACTTTTCGGGACGTATAGACAGGATCGATGAATGCGAATCAGGTCTTATGATAATCGACTACAAAAGCAAAAATGCGGGAGAAAAAGCACAACTTGCGCTTTATTCAAACATATGCGAAAAAATCTTCAAGATGCCAGTCATTCAATCTACCTTTATCGTTGTGGAAGATGCGAAAATAGTCAACATGATGGATCGCGATAAGATACGCGAAGTATGGAATGATCTGATCGAAAGCGTGAAGGATTTCATCAAAGGAGTTACAAACGGAGATTTTACCCCGCAAAGTTGCAAAGACAACTGTGAAAGATGCGATTTTAACCAGATCTGCCCTGTGAGGTGGCCAGATGGAACTTTCAAATGTTCAAAATGAAATTTTCAGATCGACGGATAACCTGATCGTAACAGCGGGAGCCGGCAGCGGAAAAACGCGCGTACTCGTCGAAAAGTACGTAAAAGTATTTGAAGAAAATCCCGATTTAAGTATGGATCAGGTCGTAGCCATAACCTTCACCGAAAAGGCTGCGAGAGAAATGAAGGACAGGATAACAAAAAAAATAGATGAAAATATATCTCTCGGCAAAGCAGTCGATCTTTACTTGAGGATTAAAAAAGAATTGCCATTTGCAAGGATATCGACGATACATGCCTTTTGCTCGAGGATCATACGCGAGAGCGCACTTTACGCGAATGTCGATCCTGATTTTAACGTCGTAAGCGGTCTTGCGTCTTCAAGAAGAATTTCAAAACTCGTCGAATCTTACATGGTAAACAACGTGAAAGAGATGAAAAAACTCTTTGAAATAGATCCGACGATCGCGTTTTCGGATCTGCGTGAATGGTTTGAAGATGCCATAATCAAAAGAACCAGCGATGATATTTTGCCTGTAAAGATAAATGATGATCTCGAAGAGATCTTTTTGGATCACGCAAAAAAGCTCATAGAAGAATACGAAAAAATGGCAAAAGAAGAATCCACGCTTGATTTTGAAGATTTGCTCATCATGACGAAAGCCTTGCTTTCAGACGATTTCGAATTAAGGAACAGATATTCGGATTATTTCAGATACATCTTCGTGGATGAATTTCAAGATACGAATAAAATTCAAAGTGAGATAATAGAACTTTTAAGATCTGATTTGAACAGGGTATGGTACATAGGAGATCCAAAACAGTCCATTTACGCTTTCAGGGGCGCAGATGTGGGTGTCTTTTTAGATATAACCGAAAGGTCGCAAAACAAAAACATCTCAGTCAAAGAGATGAATGAAAATCACAGATCAAAACCAAATCTCGTGAAATTTTACAACAGATTCTTTTCGAAAGTCTTCAACGGAAGGATAAGATATTCAGATCAAATATCGCAGCAAAATGATGAAGAAAAACGCGTGATACTTTTAGATAACTTCGGATCTGAAAAAGCGTACCCAGCAAGGATGATAGAAGCCAAATCGATCGCGGGCATGATAAACGAATTCACATCCAAAGATCATGCACTTTCAGATATCACAATACTCTTGAGATCGATGGGAGACGTATGGGCGATAGAAAATGAACTTGTCGAAGATAAAATACCCTATCACGTGATCGGAGGAAAAGCATTTTTCAGCAGAAAAGAGGTGCTTGCACTTGATAATCTGATGGCCGTCATACTTGATCCTTACGACGTGAGCGCCATGACAGGCCTTTTGATGTCTCCGTTCTTCGATTTGACGATAGATGAAATTTTAAAACTTAAAAGAAAAGACAAATTCATCTACGATACTTTAAAAATCGATTATCCCCAAATACACGATCTTATAGAAAAATTGGTGCAGATCAAAAACACCGTGGATGCTTCAAAGATCATCAAAATGACGATAAACGAAACACGCTATCTGGGTAAAATAGCGCTTCAGAAAGATGGGGACAAAAGCATCTCGAACGTCATGAAATTCATAGAGACACTTGATTCTTTCGATTTGCCCTCATGGGACATGAATGGCATTCACAAGATAATGGAAAAAGGATTGGGAGAAAACGAGGAAGAGGCCTCTGCGCTTTCAGAAGAAGAAAATGTGGTCAAAATAATGACGGTCCACAAGTCAAAAGGTCTCGAATTTCCAATAGTCATAATGGCCCAGATGTCAAAAAAACCAAAAGATGACGGAGAGACCGAAGAAGAGATGGAAGAGGAAAAAAGATTGCTTTACGTTGGAATGACGCGGGCAGAAGAATATCTCGTTTTAAGCAAGGAAAACGTGTTTGGCAACAAACATTCAGAAAGCACGTGGATGGAAATTTTATCCGATTTTGGTTTCATAAGCAGCGGCAGATGGTCAGTTCCGGACGAAATGGATGATATCGTCGAAATAAAACGATCATCTCCGAAAAAATGGGACAACGAGATCGTTTCGCCTTTTACTTTCGATGAATCGTATTTAGTCGTGCCTGATGTCGAAGTTGAAAAGCGGATTTACAATGTAACCGAATTATTCGAAAAGAAGTCAAGTGCGAGTTCAAAGATGACTGTTTATGGAAACATAGCCCACGAGATATTCGAACAGGTAGGGATTCAGAAGTTAAAAGACGTGCTTAAAAGACCACTTTTCAGCGTTTATCCTTCCGAAATGGTAGAAGATGTGAAAAAGACGATCTCGAAATTCGTCGATGATCCGCTCGTGACGGAAATCGAAAATTCCAAAAACGTCATCAGTGAACTGGCAATAGAGATTGGCATTCCTGAAATCGGCATACAGATGATCGGAAAGATAGACAAAGTGACGGATGAAAGGATAATCGACTTCAAATACTCCCATTATTCAGAGGAAAAATTGAAAGATTACGAATTTCAAGTGAAAATTTACATGATGGCATATCGCAAACTGACAGGCATCAAAAAAAGCGGTGTGATTTTCTTTTTGAAAGACGGCAAAAAAATCTCCGTAGGTTACCCTGATGAATCTGAATTGATTTCGGAAATAAAAACAAAGCGGAACTCAACATGAGTTCCGCTGTTTTGTAACTAAGCCGGGCAACAACCTACTCTCGCAAAGGGTCGCCCCCTTACTACCATCGGCCCGAACTGGCTTAACGGCCGTATTCG
>JAJYYZ010000023.1 GCA_021800445.1 bacterium
TCCAAGAGAAATAAGATAGTTAGAAATAAGATAGTTAGTTCCATTCAATGAGTTTTCAAAGACCAAGCATTCAAAAAAATGCTAATTGATTGTTTTACCTAAATTTACCCTCTTGACAAACTATACCGAAGACTAAAAATTGAATTGTTTTCCCGTTTTAGCCGATTCGTATATACCCTCAAGGATCCGTGTAACAATCAAAGCCTCTTGCGGTTTCACGAGTGGTTCTGTATCATTCACGATGGCTTCTATCCATTGTCTGGCTTCAATGTCCTGTGGTTCTAATTTTTCTCCAGAATAGAAATCAACTCCTTTAAGATCAACTGCGACATTTTTGACAAATAGCCTTCCGAATTCTTCTCCATTTATTCTTAAACCATCTTGCATGTCCGCGCCGCCCTCGGTACCACAAAGTACAGTTTGAGCTTCTCCGACATCGAGTGAATTTAAAGCCCAACTTGATTCCAGAACGATCGTTGATCCGTCTTTCATGACTATAAAACCAAATGCTGAATCTTCTACCGTGAATTTCGCGGGATCCCATGATCCCCAAGCATTTGCCGCGTTCTTTTTCTTTGATAACTCGTGATAGGTGGTTCCAACGACACTTTTTGGTTCATAGTTGTTCATCATCCAAAGTGTCAGATCCAACGCGTGAGTTCCGATATCTATCAAAGGACCGCCTCCCTGCTCGTCTTCGTTGAGAAAGACGCCCCACGTCGGAACGGCTCTTCTTCTTATGGCGTGCGCTTTCGCGTAATATATTTTTCCCAGATCTCCTCTTTTGCATATCTCTTTGAGATGAAGTGAATCGATTCTAAAGCGATTTTGATATCCTATGGTTAATTTCATACCCGTCCTTTTTGCAGTCTCAACCATTTTTTCGGCGCCCTTTGAATCTTTTGCCATTGGCTTTTCACACATCACGTGTTTTCCCGATTCCATCGCGGCAACGGAGATTTCAGAATGAGATTTGTTTGGAGTGCACACATGAATTACGTCTATAGTTTTATCCTCCAGTAATTTTCTGTAATCTTTGTATACTTTGGCATCTTTTGATCCGTATTCTTTGGCAGCCTTTGCAGCCCTTTCTTCGATGAGATCACAAAATCCTACGATTTCGACATTAGCAATCTTGGAAAGTGCCGGTAAGTGTTTTGCATTTGCAATTCCTCCACAACCTATTATTCCAACTCTAACTTTGTCTTTCAATTTAATCCCTCCTTGGACTTTATCTATTTTTTCAAAGAAGACCCCATCGTCTATACGGTGGAGATGAATTTGAAAATGTAGCTAAATAACACATGCTATGCTAACATAGTAGTGTAAATATTATACAATATTTTGCTTTTTTTAGAGAATATGCAGAAAGTCAGGGGGAACATGCTTAAAGCATATAAGTTTCGTCTCTATCCTACAAAAGAGCAGATTGTAAAATTGAACATGCACTTTGGACATACTCGTTTTGTCTACAACTACTTTTTAGAGTATTCCAAATCACAATATAATGATGGAAACAAAACCAATTACAACGATTGGTCCAAAGCCTTGACACAACTAAAGCGGACGGAAGACTATTCATGGCTCAAAGACGTCAATTCACAAACCCTTCAGCAATCTCTCATGGACTTACAAAGTGCTTTCAAGAACTTCTTTTCACATTGTGGTGGATATCCCAAATTCAAAAAGAAGAACAAAAAGAATTCTTTCAGAGTTCCACAATTTGTACAACTGTATGAAGATGAAGGACTCATATTCTTTCCAAAATTTGGTGAAGGAATAAAGGTGCGAATACACAGGAAACTCCCGCAAGCGTACAAAATAAAGCAAGCAACGATTTCCAAGACTCCAACCGGTAAATTCTTTGTCTCTGTTCTTATAGAAATTGATGAACCTGCTCCTGTCAAAGATATAGATCCCCAGAAAGCAATCGGCATAGACATGGGATTGAAAGACTTTGCGATATTATCCGATGGAAAGCGGATATCTCATCCCAAAGTACTTGCAAAATATGAAAGAAATGTCGAAAGATGTCAAAAAAGTCTTTCAAAGAAGGAAAAAGGATCACACAACAGAGAAAAAGCAAGACACAAATTAGCGCTTGTTCATGAAAAGATCACAAATGTAAGAATGGACTTCATACACAAACTCACACGAGAACTGGTCAGCGATAGCCAAGTTGACCTGTTTGCATTGGAAGATTTAAATGTATCTGGTATGATGAAAAACCATAAACTGGCAAAGTCAATCTCTGATTCATCCTGGAGTATGTTCAAACGAATACTGACATACAAAGCAGAATCTCTGGGAAAGGAAGTAATAGAGATTGATAGATTCTTTGCATCAACCAAGACATGCAGTGTATGTGGATACAAAGCAGATCTTACTCTTGAAATCAGAGAGTGGGAATGTCCAAATTGTCATATCATCCATGATAGAGACATAAACGCGGCGATAAATATACGGAATCAAGGGATAATGAAATACACTACGGCAGGGACTGCCGGAAGTCAAGCCTGTGGAGAACGTGTAAGACCTGCTAATTCAGAGGCAGTGTTCTATGAAGCAGGAGGTCCCATCTATACAACGGGATAGTTCACTATATACTTTTCTTTGAAGAAAAGTACGATTCACGCCAATAAATGATATAATTGTTAAAAAGCATTCTTCGGAGGATAATGTTGTGACAGTCCCTTTCTTTGTTCTTTCTGTAATTGCTATTGGCATAATAGTTGTAACCCTGCTTTTTGCTTTGAAATGGCGTATTCTTGCAAAAATGGGAATTAGAAATGCCACAAGACGAAAGATGACCATGTTCTTGATAATCGCCGGTTCTTTAACCGGAACCGCTTTTATAGTCGGATCTTTCGTTATAAATGATTCTTTTCAATATTTCATGTATGCTGGAATAAGAAAAAATCTTGGCACCATAGATGAAGTCTTAACGCCTAACAAAAATGCGTATTTCTCTCAAAGCGACCTTTCAAAGTTGGTCAATTCAGTTTCAACTTCAAAATACGTTGAATCTGTTTTGCCAATAATGATTAAAAGTACCGTTGCTGCGCCTGTCGGACAGACAAGATCTCTTGATCCCAGTAAAATAGCACAGGTTAGTTTCATAGGAGTCAACGTCGATCAACTTAAAAAATTCGGCAGCGGAAAACTCTTTCCGGATGTCACGTTATCCGGGAATGATGTTGTTGTAGGCGAATCTTTTGCCGATTCTCTCAAATTGCACGTCGGTGATACCTTTGAGGCTATAATCAATCCGTTTCAAATCATCTTAGGTGCTCCGCAAAAATTTAAAATAGTCGGCATTGTGCCTGAAGATGGGGTGCTTGGATACAAAGATATTCAGGGAATAACTTCTCCGATTTTTATGACAACAGAGCAGATGAAAAACATTTTCAACATGGACAGTTACAACGAAATTCTTGTTGCCAACAAAGGCAATTACATAAGTGGTGCTCAATACACAAACGAGGTGGATCAAACCATCAAAGATGCCGGTGTATCGGTTAGAATTTACAATGTAAAGGATGATCAGATCAAGAACATAAATCAAGGTCAAATCGGATGGTTGTTCTTGATTTTAAGCGGTTTCTCTATCGCGGCAGGTGTTTTATTGCTTATAAACGTTTATACCATGCTTTCAGATGAAAGAATTAGCGATCTTGGAACTTTGAGGGCAATTGGCTTTTCAAGGGGAAAGGTTGGATTCATACTTTACTTTGAAGGTTTTGTTTATTCATTTATCGCCTCTTTTTTAGGAGTCTTTGTTGGACTTGGAATAGCGTGGTTTATGATAAATGAATTTTCAAATCTTGCAAGTAACGTCAGAAGTGAATTCACCCCTCTTATGAATACCGGAAACTTTTCTTTTTCACTGCATTTCAGCATATTTTCACTTATCTATGGCTTTCTCGTCGGTCTGATAGTGCCATCCGTTGTTTTAATTTACATGGCTTTTAGGACTGGCCGTCTTAACATAGTCAGAGCCATAAGGCAGATTCCTCCAGAGCAAAATGAAAAAAGACGTCAGCAATTTTTGATTATCTTTATACTTTTTTCTTTAGTCGTTATTTTTTCGATTTTTGCGGTTTTTTCATCTAACGCCATAATGACTTACAGTGGAATAATAATTTCTGCGTTGATCTTTCCGTTGTTTTTCAACAAGAAGAGATTAAGGCGTATCGTCGGGAATTTCTTCTCTCTCGGGGTTGTTATTTTCGCTTTTGCTTCTAATCTCATACCTTACATCGAGTCTCAAAGTGACAAATCACTCTGGTTGCTTGGCCTTAGAAGTTTTTCAATATTACTTGCGGCGTTGTTCTTGCTTTCTTACAATTTTGAAATTTTCGACAGTTTTCTTGGTTTGTTTTCTAACAGAAAAAGCCGCGCTTCGGTAAAACTTGCCGTTGCGGAGACAGCCCAGCATAAAAGAAGAACAGGGCTTACGATAGCGATGTATTCGATAGTCATCTTCGTGATATCGTTGATGACCGTCATACCTTATTCCGAGACTCTTCAGATAAATTCTGCCAAGTCCACAATCTTCGGAGGATATGATACCGTCGGAATACCGATAATAGGTAATTTAAACGTGACCGCTTCTCAACTGTCAAATCTCGACTATATAACTTATTACGCTACGATGTCCATGATTTCTGTGAAATATCTTTCAAATGGAAAAGTGTCAAGCGATTATCAGATGGTGCTTTTGAACAAAAGGCTTGTGAATGGGCTCGATTTGCAGGTTAAAAGCGCTATCAACGGCATAAAAGATCTTAAATCACTTTTCGATTACATCGACGCACATCCCGGAACGGTTGCCGTTCTTGGCTTGAATGATTTGAAAATAAACCAAATTGTTGAAATATCAAACGCAGGGGCCTCCAATTTCAACTTTTCACAATCATCTCAAAATGTGACATCTTCTTCCACTGTGCTTAAAAACCCAAAGACATTTACCGTTGTCGGAATACTTCAAAGTCGGGGCAATTATAACGCCATTCCGGCGGGTTTTTACACATCTGTGAAGACATCCTCCGTCTTCGGTAAACTTTCACCAACCGAATTTTTGCTTACAAAATTGGCGGGTAACAACGATGCGCAACAATACGATAATTTTCAAAAATTAACGGCTTTTCTTAAGACAAGATTCATCTTTGCTTTGTTTTCAAAACAAACGGTTGAGATATTCACAAATATCCTGAACGGATTTGTCAACATAATAAACACTTTTCTCTATTTCGGCCTTTCGGTCGGCATAATAGGCCTTGCCATACTTATAGTTAAATCTTTGCACGAAAGAAGAAGAACCGTTGGGATTTTAAAAGCTTTGGGTTTCAGTCGTGGCATGATCTTCAGAAGTTTTTTCCTTGAGATAAATTTCGTGGTCATTCTCGGCATATTGATAGGATTTATTTCGGGAATAATCACGTCGTATTTGATATATTCAACTCTGAATCTCGGTACGCTTTACATACCGTGGCAACAATTTTTGCTGCTTGGCATAGTTTTCTATCTTATATCCGTTTTGACAACTTTCATACCGACAAGAAATGCGACCAAAGTACCACCTGTGGAGGCTTTAAGGTACAGAGAGTGATCATGGTTGAAAAGATAAAGGATATTCCGGATAGCCCGGGAATTTACATTTTCAGGTCAAAGGGGAAAATCATCTACGTGGGTAAAGCCAAAAATTTGAAAAAAAGGCTATTTTCTTATTTTTCATCGAGATCGTCCGAAAAGGCTAAACGGATAGTTTTAGAGGCGGATAAGTTAGAATACATAATGGTTTCAAACGAAAGGGAAGCCTTACTTTTAGAAGCAAATCTCATATACACTCACAAACCGAAATTCAACGTTTTACTCAAAGATACGCGCGTTTATCCTTACGTTACCTTTACAAAAGATGAGTTTCCTTACATCGAAATAACGCACGACAAAATTCCAGGCGCCATAGGGCCATTCACAAGCGTGAACTTTTTGAGGACTCTGCTTGAGATAATTCAACCAATTCTTCAGATAAGAAATTGCAATTACGACCTTTCGAAAGTCAAAAGGCCCTGTATAGAATATGGCATGAAAAGATGTTCGGCACCATGCGCCGGTTTCATCTCCAAATTTGAGTACGCACGAAGGATAGATCTTGCGAGATCTTTTTTCACCGGCAATTCTAAGAAATTGAAAAAATGGATAGAGGAGAGGATATTTGTTTATTCCAAGATGGAGATGTTTGAATCCGCGCTTAGATTGAAAAAGATGTACGAAAAACTCGAATGGTTTTTACAGGATCAAGGAGTTGAACTTCCAGAATCTGTAAGTCTCGATGTCATTGCAATAGAAAGTGGCATCGCCGTGCTTTTGAAGGTAAGAAATGGCATGATGCTTGCGAAACTCGAATTCGAAATAAACGGCAACTACGATGATTTCATGAAATTGTATTATGGACATGAAGAAGAGATCGTTGAAAGGATAATCGTAAAAAAAAGATTCAAAGGCATGGCTGAATGGTCAAAAATGCTTTCAACGAAGGTAAAAATTGCGGATGACGAGATCGAAAAACATCTACTTTCAATAGCCTACAAAAATTTACAAGATCACGTAAAAAGTGCGGAGTTCACAAATAAATCTCTTAAAAGACTTCAGTCTTTACTTTCTCTCAATGCTCCCCCAAAGTTCATAGAAGGAATCGATATTTCACATACTCACGGAAATCTCACCGTCGCTTCAGTTGTAACTTTTGAAGACGGCAAACCGAACAAAAAATTTTACAGAAAATATAAACTCTCAAACATTTCTAAAATAGATGATTTTGAATCCATGAGACAGGTTGTCAGACGCAGATATTCAAAACATCCATTGCCTGATTTGCTACTCATAGATGGTGGCAAAGGTCAGGTCAACGCGGTTAAAGATGCCCTTGAAGAGATTCGTGTAGAGGCAAAGATCGTTGGTTTGGCAAAAGAGGATGAAAGGATCGTTTTCCCGGACGAAAGATCCGACTTGCACCTTAAAATAGATGACGGGGCTTTGAGAATTCTCATAGCCGTTAGGGATGAATCTCACAGATTTGCGACTTCTTATCATTACAGTTTGAGAGATAAAGAGATGATCAAATCTGAACTTGATTCGATTCGTGGCATAGGGCAAAAGAGAAAAAAGGCACTTTTGAAGAAATTCAAAAGTGTTAATGGCATAAAAAAAGCACCTTTCGAAGACATTAAAAAAGTTGTCGGAGAAAAAATAGCTCAAAAATTGATTCAAGATCTTGGAAAAATTTAAAAAAGAGGTGTTTGTTTTGAAGGGAACTCTTGAAGTTGTCATCGGACCTATGTATTCCGGAAAGACCGAAGAACTCATAAGAAGAGTTATGAGGAGAAAGATAGCACGGCAAAACGGGATCATATTCAGAGTTTCTTCTGATACTCGAAATGCTGAAGAATTAGTGGTTTCAAGGGCTGGAACTCATCTTGAAGCCAAGATCGTTTCAGGAGCGCGTGCCGCTCAAATGTACTTGGATGATAAACTTGATTACGTTGCTTTCGATGAGATTCAATTTTTCGAATCAGATCTCGTTGGTGTGGTGAAAAAATTCATCGATGCTGGGACAGATGTGATAGTCGCCGGTCTTAACCTTGATTTCAGATCCGAACCATTCGATAATGTCATGAAAATAGCGGCGAGGGCAGATGAAATAGCACTCCTAAAGGCTGTTTGCGTTGTCTGTGGTAAAGACGCCACCCTTACTCAAAGGCTTATAATGAAAGATGGAGAGTGGGTGCCCGCATCGACGAAAGATCCGATTTTCAAGGTTGAAGGTTCGGATGTCAAAGTAAGATATGAACCAAGATGCAAAGATTGCTGGAAGGTAGGTGAATGACTTGATTTTAGTTGGAAAGCATAACGATGTGAAGGCGGAAATAATAGACGACGGTCAAAATGCAAGAGGAGTTGAAAAACGTGTGCTTATAGGTTTAAAAGAAGGTGCCCCGAATTACATCATGAGGCATTTCAAGATAAAGGCAGGTGGATTTACTCCGAATCATGCACATCCATGGGAACATGAAGTTTACATTCTGAAAGGAAATGGAATTTTAAAAACCTCAGAAGGTGAAAAACTGATAAAAGGTGGAGACTATGTTTTCGTCCCCCCCAACGAATCGCATCAATTCTGCGCTGAAGGCGGTGCCATCGAATTCATATGTGTTATCCCGAAACACGGACAATAAAATATAAGTGTGAGGAGGAAAAGGCAAATGAACTCAGAAGAATTTTTCAAAAAAGTTAAGGATTACGAGTATCTTGATTTGAAGATTTATGACATAAATGGAGGGTTAAGACATGTAACCTTGCCTGCGAGTTACGTTACACCTTCCGTTTTGACGGATGGCGTTGGTTTTGATGCGTCAAATTTTGGTTACATGCATACCACTTTCAGTGATATGATAGCTATTCCGGATTTGTCAACTGTTGTAGAAGATCCATTCGCGGATGCAACGCTTTCGGCTTTATGCGATGTTATCTTGACAGACAAAACGGCCTTCAGTTGGTATCCCAGGAATGTCCTTAAAAACGCCATCAAACATGTAATGGAACTTGAAATCGCGAATAAGATGATCGTTGGACCGGAAATGGAATTCAACATCTTCAAAAACATAACGCATGAGGTGTCGGAAAGGGCTATATACGTTAAGATAAAAAGTGATGAAACGAACTGGCCGGTGATGGATGAACCCGCAATTCCCAATAACAAAGGGTATCATGTGCTTCCGCCTTTTGATTCAACTTATGACATGAGAAACGAGATCGTCTCGATTTTGACCGAAATTGGGATGCCAATAAAGTATCACCATCATGAAGTTGGGATCTCACAGTTTGAGATAGAGTTTCAACTGGTTGACGCTTTGGAGGCTGCCGATTGGATACCCATGCTTAAATACGTTGTCAGAAATGTGGCCAACGATTACGGGTATGTTGGCAGTTTTCTGCCCAAACCGCTTCACGATCATGCCGGTAACGGCATGCACGTCCATCAATATCTTGCCAGAGGTACAAAGAATGTTTTCGATGATCCAAATGGACTTTATTCACTTTCAAAAACGGCACTTTCTTACATAGCCGGCCTTTTAAAACATGCTCCGGCGGTCATGGCTTTCACAAATCCATCGACAAATTCTTATAAAAGGCTTGTTCCCGGTTTTGAAGCACCGACGAAGCCTTCCTTTGCACTCGGAAATAGGGATTCAGCAATAAGAATTCCGGCCTACGTCAACGACGGAAAAGTCAGAAGAATAGAATTCAGAATGCCAGATGCAACCGCAAATCCTCATTACGCAATGGCAGCGATGTTACTTGCCGGAATAGACGGGGTAAGAAATGATCTTGATCCTCAAAAAGCAGGATTTGGTCCTTTCAACGGAGAAGACGTGTCCAACGTACCGGATCTGCCGACGAGCCTTGATCAATCTCTTGACGCACTTGAAAAAGACCATGAATTCCTTTCTCCAGCCTTTACATCAGATCTGATAGAGGCATGGATAGAAAAAAAGAGAAAAGAGATAAGGATTGTCAATTCGATACCAAATCCGATAGAATATGAACTTTATTTTGGAATTTAAGGCGGTCAAATGACCGCCTTAAATTTTTTCTGATATCGATTTTGCTTGGAGGAAAAGCAGCAGATAATCTCGTCCGCCGGATTTGGAATCGGTACCGGACATGTTGAATCCTCCGAAAGGCTGAACACCTATGAGGGCACCCGTTATCTTTCTATTTATGTAAAGGTTTCCAACGTTGAATTCCGCTTTTGCCCTTTTTATCCTGTTTTTATCTTTAGTGTAAACACCTCCGGTTAGACCATATTCGGTTGAATTGAATATTTTAACGGCATCGTCGAAATCTTTTGCCCTTATAACCGACAAAACCGGCCCAAAAATTTCTTCTTGTGCTATTCTTGAATTAGGCCCAACCTCGGCAAAGATCGTCGGTTCTATAAAAAATCCGACATTCCCGATTCTGTTTCCTCCAAGCACCAATTTCCCTTCTTTTTTACCAAGTTCTATGTATCCAGTGATCTTTTTGAAAGCCTCATCACTTGAAACCGGCCCCATCCAGTTTTCGAAATCGGAAGTGTCTCCAACTTTTATCTTTTTTGCCCTTTCAGTTATTTTTTCAATTAATTTGTCGTAGATCGCATCAACTGCTATAACTCTTGAACAGGCAGAACATTTTTGACCCTGATTTCCAAAAGCGCTTACCACTATGCCCTCTGCCGCGGCGTCAAGATCGGCGGTTTCATCCACAACGATGGCATCTTTCCCACCCATTTCAAGTATGACGCGCTTTATCCATTTTTGACCTTCCTGATGTTTTGCGGCAAGTTCGTTTATTCGCAAACCCACATCCTTTGACCCTGTAAAGGATATAAAACGCGTTCTTGGACTTTTGACAAGATAGTCTCCAATTTTCGATCCAGATCCCGCAATAAAGTTGAAAACACCTTCAGGCAGACCTGCCTCTGAGAAGATCTCCGCGACCTTTGCGCCTATGACAGAAGCGGTAGAGGCGGGCTTCAACAACACTGTGTTGCCCGCAACTATGGCGGCAGCGGTCATGCCGGTCAGTATGGCAACGGGAAAGTTCCACGGCGGGATGACAACACCAGTTCCTATTGGAACATATTTAACTTCATTTTTCTCTCCGTAAACCTGATAAGGTTTATATCCTTTCGAATATCTCAACGCTTCATGAGCATAATAATTCAGCGTATCTATCGCCTCGGCCACGTCTCCATCAGCTTCCATCCAGTTTTTACCGACTTCGTAGACCATCCAACTGTCAAGTTCGTATCTTCTTTCATCCATGATCTTCGCAATTTTCACAAGATATGCAGCCCTCTCGGAAACTTTGGAGAATTTCCATTCTTTGAAAGCATTTTCTGCCGCATCGAAAGCCATATCAATTTCTTTTTCAGTGCAACTCGCAACGTATCCGACTATTTCGGATGGATTTGCCGGATTGACGGAAGTTATCTTATCACCGGTATCTACCCATTTTCCGCCTATAAACGCTTTGTAAGTTTTTCCAAATTGAGATCTTGATTTGCTCAGTGCTTCCTCCATCTTTGATTTATCCTGTGGAGATTTAAAATCAAGAATTCTCATGTTCCTGAATGCTTCGAGATTCATTTGATTTCCTCCTTTAAACGACATTGTGTTCTCTTTCGATTCCGATTGTGAATCTATCCATTTTTAAATTGCTCACATCTGTTGTGACGGTCTGACCATGGATGATCATCTCTGCCACAGATTCACCGACGGCTGGCGCCAACATGAATCCGTGGCCGCTAAAACCTGTTGCGTATATAAAACGAGAGATATCTTTGCTTTCATCTATTATGGGCTGAGCATCAGGAGACATATCGTAGGCACCTGACCATTGCCTTACTATGTGAATGTTTTTAAGCAAAGGAAAATCTTTTATCATTTTTTCAGACATTTCCTCTAAAAATTCGATGGTATTTCCGAGATCTTCTCCGCTTGCAGGATTAGCGTCACCTTGTCCCATCATCAAAGACCCATGATGAGTTTGCCGGACGTAATAATTATGGTTGAAGTTTATGACAAGTGGATCGAGAAAATGATTCACTGCCTCGGTTACGAGTATCTGGTGGCGTTCTCCGTGAACTGGAATATCAACTCCGATCATCGATCCTATCTTCGGCGCTTCAAAACCGGCCGCATCGACGACGATCTTCGTGCTTATGTATCCGTTGTCCGTTTGGACACCTATTATTTGTCTGTTTTGTACATCTATTCCAGTTACCGTTGTATGTGTCAAAAATTCTCCGCCCATTTTTCTTATGGCAATCGCATATGCTATGTTAGCCAATTGTGGATTCGCATGACCGTCGCTTTGGCACCAACTGCCCAATTTTATGTCTTCGACGTTTATGAACGGAAATTTTTCTTTTATCTGATTCGAAGTCAATATTTCCACATCAAGGCCCTGAGATTTTTGCATTCTCACGTTTTTTTCGAAATCGTCAACTTCGGAATCGGTGTAAGCCAAAAGCAAGTAGCCACCTTGGTAATATTCTATATTCATGCCAACATCCTTTTCAAATTCTTCAAAGAGTTTTACGCTTCTCATAGCGAGTTTTACGTTCATCGGTGAAGACCATTGCTGACGTATGCCACCCGCGCATCTTCCTGTTGATCCTGACGATACATAAGATTTTTCGATCACACATACGTTTTTCGTTTTCATCTTCAGCAAACTAAAGGCAATCGCACTTCCCACTATGCCACCACCGATGACGACAACAGAGGCATGCTTCATCATTTTTTATCACCTCTTAGGAAAGCGGAAAATTCCACAACCTTGACCGGTGGTCTTGACGTCCCGTGTGAAAGTTTGGATATCGGTATGCCTGTTTTCTTTGAGATTATGCCAAGGATTATCATTTTGCAATTTTTACCTCCGCATGGTCCCATGGTGACTCTTGTGATTCTCTTTATTTCCTCGAAGTCCGTTATACCGGAATCTATCACCTTTTCTATCTGATCGACGGTTATTTCTTCGCATCTGCAAACAAACGGGTTTTCTTTTCGAGGATAAGTCACATGTCTCACAACATCAACAAATTCTTTGGGCAGGTCAACGTACACGATATACGTTTTATTGGGATTTTTGACGACTCTTTTAACAGTAAGATCGCACACGTAGTTCCCATCTCTATCCATTCCCCACATTTTTTCATTGGATTTGGGCAGAGGGAGGAATTCGTAAGGTATTCCAAGCGTTGCGTTTGGCGATTCGTCTGATTTTTCCATGAAAATCGCAAGACCGGGGCACACAGTCACACATACGGCACAGCCGGTACATTTTAATGGATCGAATACAGGCGGTGTGTTTATGTTCTCGCCCACTTTTATGGCATCAAATTTACATGCCGATTCGCACGAATTACACGGAATTTCTTCTGTACATTCTATGACGGCATGTAATTTACCGTTTTCTGAATTTGGTAGGGGAGAAAATTTCGGCATTTCTATTCGAGGTGTCACTATACCCATTTTTTCGAGGCCCGATCTTATCTTTAAGGATTTTGGTCCGCTTCTGAAGATGGCAAGTGTTTTAATTTCGTTCGAAATTTCTTTTTCCAAATCGATTTTTTTCACATCTTCGACTATCTGCATGGCGGCCAATTTACCTTCTATCATGGCAGTTGTGGCTTCCTCTATTGATGACAGATCGCCAGCGACAAAAACATCCGGATTTGTCGTGCGCATTCTCTCGTCACGCACAGGCACATATCCTCCGAGTTCCGGAATGTAAGCAATTTTACATTTGGCCTGCTCGGTTAGCTCTGTAATGGGCATAAGTCCGACTGAAATACATATCGTGTCGACGACAATCTCTTTTTCTGTTCCGGCAATGACGTTGAATTTGTCATCGACTTCTGCTATAATGGCTCCTTGAACAGATTCGTCTCCTATTGCCTTGACTATTGTATGCTTGAGAAGAATCGGTATTCCAAGTCTTTTTGCCTTGTTGGCATGGACTTCGTATCCTCCAATTTTGTCAAGTGCTTCAACTATTGCCCTTACCTCCACCCCAGTTTGGGCCAGTTGATAAGCCAAGATAAGTCCTATATTTCCGGATCCGATTATCAAAAAACGCTTTCCCGGAAAGATGCCATATTGGTTCATAAGGGTCTGAACTGCGCCCGCTCCATAGACTCCTGGCAAATCCGAATTGATAAATGGAAGTTGTCTTTCCATGGCGCCGGTCGCTATAATGAGTTTTTTGTACTTCACCTGATCTTCATGCCCATTTCTAACGTAAGCCACTGTGTTTTGCGGGTATATACCTATGACCGTTGAAGAAGTTAAAATATCCACTGGCTTTTTTTCAATTTTATCTATGAATTTGTTGGCGATCTCAAAACCTCTTGTTGAAGCATAATGGACATGATCTCCGAAAAATTTGTGAGTTTGTTTTACAAGTTGTCCGCCAAGCATGTCGTTTTCATCCAAAATCAAGGTTTTTACGTGATCTCCAAGTACATCCGCCGCCGCCATTCCGGCAGGCCCTCCACCTATCACAACGGCATCGTATTCTTTCATACGAGATCACCTTTTTCATGCTGGCGCCTGATTTGCATTCCTGCCTTGACCTTTGTCATACAGGATCGAACGTTGGGCATGCCATCTATTTCCATAAGACAGGAAGAACATTTGCCAACAGCACAAAACAATCCTGCAGACCTTCCGTTTATCGGCGTATACCTGAGTACTTTTATTCCAGCGGCATGCAAAGCGACAGCAACAGTTTCTCCTTCATAGGCTTCAATTTCATTGCCTTCAAAGAAGATCTTCACGCGTTTTTTTCTTGTGAAATTAAGGATAGGATGATCTAAAATCCTTCCTTCCATACGCTTCCTCCTCTTTTCTTGAATATCTATATTTTAAACGTCTGATACAATTTTATCACAAGATCTGTTTGTCTCGCAATTCAACCTTTCATTTGAAGTTGGTTTACTATATCGGGTCATGGCCTGAAATCCGCAAATCTTTTATTTTGATTCAATTCGACCTATTGACAATGCAATATGAAAATGTTATACTGTTTAACGCTGCTAATCAAGTTGTTTAATTATATAGGATTTATGGCATGATAAATTTGCTGTTTTAAGATGAAGTGTTTTGCTTTTATCAGTAAGTGCACTTGATTTGAGCGTTTAATATTTTAAACAAATTAACGTCATTAAAGAGGATTATGATGGAAATAGGTGCAAAATTAAAAAGGTTAAGGCTCTCGAAGGGATTCACCCAGGAAGAACTTGCCGAGAGGGCCGATTTGACAAAGGGATTCATATCTTTGCTTGAGAGGGATAGAACTTCTCCATCCATAGTTACTCTTGAGCAAATTTTAAACGTACTTGGAGTGAGTCTTAAGCAATTTTTCGCAGAAGAGGTTCCATCAAAGGTGGTCTTTACCAAAAAGGAAAGAGTCCCGCTTTACGATGAACCTGAAGGCATAAAATCGATGTTTTTGATACCTGGCGTTGAAGACAAAAAAATAGATCCTAAGATAGTCATAATAAAGCCCGAAGGAGAAACTTTGGCGGAGAACTACCACGAAGGTGAGGAATTCGGATACGTAATAGACGGAAATGTTGAATTGTGGCTTGATGACATACGATTTAAATTAAGAAATGGCGATTGTTTCTATTACAAAGCCGATAGGAAGCATCAGGTAAGAAATATTTCCAAATCAAAAAAAGCCATATTGTTATGGATAACTATAGATTAAAGGAGGCGCCGCATATGAAGGCTCTCGGAAGGCATCTTCTTATTGAACTTTACGGTTGTGATGTGGCTATGCTTGATGACATAGCCGGAATTGAGGAACACATGAGAACGGCTGCAAGAAAGGCAAATTCCACCGTTGTTAATTCCACTTTTCACCGATTCAACCCTTACGGTGTTAGCGGTGTTGTCGTGATAGCGGAATCACACCTGTCTATTCACACATGGCCGGAATACGGTTATGCCGCTGTCGATATTTTCACGTGTGGCGACTCTGTAGATCCCTGGAAAGCCTTTGAGTATCTGAAAGATGTCATGAAATCTGAAAGAGAATCTGTACTTGAACTTCAAAGAGGAGTGTACGATAAAGTTGGCATTGGAGAAATGGAAGGTGTAAAAGTTGGCTAAGGAGAATATGTCTTTCTTTTTTGAAGAAACCGTTGCGGGAGGAAATGTCGGAACGATATTTCGGGTAAGTAAAATAGATTTTTCAAAGCAGAGCGCAATCCAAAAAATAGATATCTTTTCGACTCCGGATCTGGGAAAAGTTTTGGCTATGGATGGAATGGTTCAACTTAACGAAAGATGGGAATTCACATACCATGAAATGATAGTCCATGTTCCGCTTTTCTCCCATCCTAATCCCGAGAATGTGCTTGTCATAGGCGGAGGAGATGGCGGAGCGGTAAGAGAAATCTTGAAGCACAAATCGGTAAAACGTGTCGATCTTGTCGAAATAGATCCCGAGATCATAAAGATATGCAAGGAAAATTTCCCGACAGTTGCATCGAAAATCACAAACTCAGCCGTTTCTATTTACAACGAAGACGGTAAGAATTTCGTCGCTCGGAAACATGATCAATACGACGTGATAATCGTCGATTCGACAGATCCATACAAAGGAGCTGGCAATTCGCTTTTTACAGGTGAATTTTACGCATCATGCAGAGACGCGCTCAAAGAAGACGGAATAATATCCGTTCAGGCGGAAAATCCTGTTTACGATTCCAAAGAGATGGAAAGATGCTTTGGAGAAATAAAAAAGGCTTTTTCAATTGTTAAACCGTACGTTGCTTTTGTACCGATGTACCCATCCGGCTTTTGGGTTTTCGCTTACGCGTCAAAAAATACGGATCCTTCGTTTAAAGGAGATGAATCCCGAATAAAAATGCTTGACGGTACATTGATATATTATAACCGAAAAATTCACGACGCTGCTTTTGTAATCCCCACCTTCCTTGAAAAACTCATTGGTTGATTTCTCTTAGAACGTGAGGTATCAAATCCGCGAGGTCTCTTACAAGCATGGAGGCCTCGTTTTTGTTTTGAGAATAAATTTCCGCCGCCCTTCCATGTATGTAAGCGGAAAGTTTAGCTGCATCAAAAGCGCAAAGTCCTTGGGCCATAAAACCTGCTATCATGCCGGTTAATATGTCTCCCGTTCCGCCTTTTGCAAGGGCACTGTTGCCGGTTATGTTGAGGGCGTATTCGCCCTCAGGCTTTGCCACCACACTTGTTGGTCCTTTCAAAAGCACATTCACATTTTTCATCTTTGAAAATTCGAGTGCATGCTTTACAGGGTCTGAAATCACTTCCGACATATCTTTAGATGTAAGTTTTGCGAATTCTCCGGGATGAGGGGTTAAAATCATTTTTTGGTTGAATTGATATCGATCAACATCCCTTGAGATCAAGTTAAGACCATCGGCATCGATGACGAGAAATTTATCTTTCCAGACTTCAAGGATATATTTTACGATCGCTTCACTCTCTTCTTTTGTTCCAAGGCCCGGACCGATGGCAATGACATCCGATTTCCCCGCGATTTCGTCTATAATTTTGATGCTTTTTACAGATATAAAATTCGTATCTGGAAGCGGAATTGCTATTGCTTCGGGTAAAGTTGATGTGACAACCGTGTTGAAAGGTGAAGGGGTAACGACGGTGACAAGGCCACTTCCGACTCTCAAAGCACCGAGCGCCACCATTGACGGTGTACCAGTATAACTTGAAGAGCCGGATATGATAAGCACCCTTCCGAATGTACCCTTGTTAGAGAATGCAGGCCTTTCGGGAACAAGTTTTTTTGCATCGTCAAAAGTCGTTACTTCTCCTTTTAAATTCATCGATTCGATGAGCTTTTCTGGAATTCCTATTTTTTCTGTTTTAACCTTTCCACAGTACGGTCTTGCCGGATACAAAAGCATGCCTTTCTTTATAAAACCAAATGTTATCGTCATATTCGCTTTTACACAACTTTGGGATATATGGCCCGTGTCTGTGTCCATTCCTGTTGGAAGATCGATGGAGATCGTGTACTTGGAACAGTTGATGATGTCTATGATTTTTGACAATTCTTTTCCAATTTGACCTTCAGAGCCCGTTCCAAGAATTCCATCCACAACTACATCCGCGTTTTTAACATCTTTGGCAAGATCGTAATTTTCAGAATATTCAACGCACTCAACATCCAATTTTCTGAGGATAGAAAGATTTTTCTTTGCAAGTTCGGACGACGGTTCACCAAATACAAGACAGACTTTAACCGTCGATCCCGATTCCAAAAGATATCTTGCCAAGGCAAGCGCATCCCCTCCATTGTTCCCTTTTCCTGCAAGTACAAGAATGCTTTTCCCATCGAGATTTCCTAACTCTTCTTTGATGACAGCGTAAGAGGAAGATGCCGCATGTTCCATCATCAAAGCGCCGTCTATACCGTAAACCTCGGAAGTTTTAGATTCGATCTCTTTCATCTCATTGGAATTTACGATTTTCATTTGCTCTCCTTTAACCCTTTTTAAGCAAGAATTCTCCCACTTCTATAAGTGGTGAGATGAATTGCTCTTTTGTCTTATTATTATAACATCTTGACATTTTCTTTCTACGGTGCTAAAATATATTCAGTATCATGATTAGTCATGAATTTGAGAACCGTGGGGCACACGGGGATAGCTCGTTGATACTTAGCACAGAGGTGCTATTGAGCGAGAAGCCCCTACTTCTATAAGTGGTGGGAGTATGTTACCTGAGTATTTCGTAAAGGTAATAGTCTCTCAAAAGTTCTATGCAGAACATGTCCCTTTCATATCCATATTGCAAGATATCATTTGAGATGCTTTTTACATCGACAGAAGTTGCTTTCCCCCGAAGATAATTTCCGTAAACTGTCGAGTAAGTTTTTAAAAGTCCGTTAAGTTTAGAATCATACAGGTTGATGATATTTGCAAGTATGTTCATATCGTCAAAATATTTCTTCTTCTGAACATTTTCTACATTCTGAACAGTTTGCTGCGATGTCTGATTCCATGAATATTGGACGGAAATTGAAAACGAAGAACTCTGATTTTGCAGCATAGAGCCGTTAATTCCAAAAGATAAATCTGAATTTTGAGATGGTTGAGCATATTGGTAATAGGGTGTAAAAGTTTTTGGAATGTTGGGGACGTTCAAAGCGGGAAATGAAAAATTGTCCATGTTGATGTTCAAAAGCGCATTTACCATGTTGAGATCGTAAGCATACTCGGATTTCATAAGGACCACGTTGGCTTGATTTTGAAGAGAGGTCGATTGATCACTCTCGTAATTTATTATCGTCTTCATCTTCATGGCATCGAAGAAATAATTTATCACATCCGTCCTAAGTT
The DNA here is from genome assembly GCA_021800445.1 of bacterium. Classification (GTDB taxonomy): domain Bacteria; phylum Thermotogota; class Thermotogae; order Mesoaciditogales; family Mesoaciditogaceae; genus Athalassotoga. The sequence continues at coordinate 18,968 of JAJYYZ010000023.1, forward strand.
TGTTTCTATCACTTATGTATTGATACAAAAATGCAGATTGACTTCTTTGATATGAATTCGGATCGAAAATTGCAGATATTGAAATTTCACTGTTGGATGATATTCCAACGTTTACATTAAGATTTTTGTATATGCCAATGCTCACAACACCCGTTGCGATGTACGAAAGCGGATTCGAACCGATCGTCATTGAACCGGCAGATCCGTAAATACCAAAGGAAGTTATTCCAGTTAAAGAGGAAATGTTGTTGACGTAGTTAATGGACGAGATGTTATCAGCCAATTTCAGGAGATCTTCTATGGTTTGTGCCGAGACAACGCTTACCGCCATAGATAAAATCGATAAAATTGTCGCGATGAATAGAATTCTTTTCAATTTGAGGCACCTCCGTTGGATTTGTCCTGTGCAGACTTCGTTTTCAAAGAAAGTATCGTTTCTCTCATTTCGTCTATTTGGGCATATAGTTTCTTTATGGTTGAATTGTATTCTTCGAATTGTTTTCTTTGATCGTCTATTATCGTTCTTATACGATCCTGACATTCTTGCTTTTCCTTCATTATTCCCGTTTGATATTCCATGTTAGACCTTACCGAGATCCCTTCCATCTCTTTTTTGTGATCCAATTGGATCCTTTCAAGATCCGATTTTAAACTTTCCACTTTACTTGAAATGTTTTCATTTTCTCTGGTAATCTCTTCAACATGCTTTTCCATTCCTGCAATTTGTGTTTTTAAAGACGCATTTTCAACTTTTACCGCTTTGTATGATTCTATTTCCGATTCGATCGTTTTAATTTTCTCTTTGTATTCCTTTATAAGTTCAAGGTTGGTCTCATCTTTTTCGGTCAAATCTTTCAAATTTTTCTTGAGCGCGTTTTTTTCATTCTCACTTTCTTCGAAAGCGGATTTAATCTTTGAAAGTTCGTCTGAAAGGCCCTTGTACTTTTCAGTCATGTTTTGAAGCAGTTTTTCTTTTTCTTCAATTTCTTTTTTGCATTCTGAATTTATACTTTCCACTTCAAGTTTAGAATCTTCTATCAAGCCTGAATAAAGGGCCCTTATCCTCGAAAGATGGCCTTCAAGTTCGGAAAATTCTTTGACGTGATCTTCGTGACCAGTGTTTTGCGCTTCATAACTTTCTATGAGTTTAGAAAAAAACTCTTTTCCGGTAACGCCAGAGTTTTTTATCGCATTCATGATCCGATCTTTTAACTCTTCGTCAATTTTAACCGAGTAAGTTGTATCTGCCATTAGACACCTCCGTTGGCTGAATTACCATCTTTAGTATACCAAATTATTGCAAAGTTTAAAAGGTATATATAGGTAAACTCACAAATTAACGGATTTATACCTTTCATTCATTTCTTCACGTTCTATCCCAATGTATCTAAGCGTTATTTTAGGACTCGAGTGGTTGAGCATTTTTTGAAGCATCGCTATATCCGTTCCATTTTTGTACTGATGATACCCAAATGTTTTTCTAAGTGTATGAGTTCCGACATTTTCCTTTATTCCGGCACTTTTGCAATATTTGTTTATCATTTGCCATGCCGCGATCCTGCTTATTGGTTTTAAGCCGCCATTTTTCTTTCTGCTTGGAAAAATCCAATCTTCCATTTCGAAAGACCGCATCTTTTTGATGTAAACGTTTATACTGTCGACGACTGAATCGTTGAGCGGAAATTTTTTTGTCTTACCTGTTTTTTTCTCCTTTACAAGCACTTCTTCTCTTATCTTGCCATTTTCATAAAGTATGTCTTCCCATTTCAATTTGAGAATATCGGATATTCTCAAACCTGCATTTATGCCTAACGTGAATATCAACAGATCTCTGAAATCCTCGTTATCGGTCATCAAATTTTTCACCTCTCTTATTTTTTCCACGTCTTTTATTGGGCTTACCTCACGCATTTTCAACATCCCCAAGGGCATTTTTCAATTTTTCAAGTCCTGTCAAAAGCAACTCACGTGGCATGGCGATGTTCATCCTTTGAAAGCCACTTCCTCCGATGCCGAATAAATTCCCATCGTCAAGCGCAAGATTCGCTTTGTTGATGATGATATTCGAGAGTTTTTCATCCGAAAGCCCAAGCCTCCTGAAATCAAGCCATGCAAGATATGTACCTTCGGATTTTACAAGATCGACTTTTGGCATTTCTCTATCAAGGAATGATTCCAAAAATTTCAAGTTTTCCGTAAGATATTCAAGTAAGGCATCAAACCATTCATCACCGTACGTGTAAGCGGCTTGAGTGGCAACAATGGAAAATATGTTCGATGTCTCAACATCAAGATTATCAAGCGTTACCTCAAACTCATCCCTTAACTTTTTATCGGGTATCACAACTATTGAAGAAGGTATGCCTGCAAGATTAAAAGTTTTGTTTGGTGCCAAGAATGTCACCGTATTTTCTTTGGAAGCAAAAGACAAAACAGAAGTGTGTATGTGTGGATCATAAACAAAATCAGAGTGAATCTCATCCGATGCGAGAATAAGATCGTTTTTATTGCATATATCCAAAAGGTCTTCAATCTCCTGATGATTCCAAACTCTTCCGACAGGATTGTGAGGATTGCAAAGAATTATCATCTTTGTTCTGTTCGTTATCTTTTTTCTTAAATCTTCAAAATCCATTGAATATCTTCTGTTTTCAAATTTAAGTGGATTGTTGACGATAATCCTTCCGTTGTTTTTTATGATTCCGAAGAATGGGTAGTAAACCGGAGGTTGAACTATGATTTCATCGCCCGGTTTTGTATAGGCAAGTACCGCTATTGTGAGAGCGGATACAACACCAGCACCGTCGACAATCCATTCTCTTTTTATATCAAGATCATGTCTTCTCGCCATCCAACCGATTATCGAGTTGTAAAAGTTTTCCGGCCTGAAGGTATACCCAAAAATTCCTTGTTCTGCTCGCGCTTTTATTGCGTCAACGATCTCTTGAGGGACTTTGAAATCCATATCCGCTACCCACATCGGAAAGAGTCCTTCTCTTCCGAACATCCTCGTCATTCCTTCCCATTTTACCGAATTTGTGTCATGTCTGTCGATTATTTCATCAAAATTGTAGCGTTTGCGCTCCATTTTTTATCCTCCATGGTTGTTATTTAGAATTTTGAATTTAACAAAAGAGGCTTATGTTAAATTCGATTTTGAAAAAATTATAGCACGAAATCACACAAAACCAACATGACGTTTTTTGCCCTTAGTTTATAATGGTTTATTTGGTATACTATTTGTTTTAAAAGGTATACCTTAATTTTAAATATTCAAATAAGTATACAACACTCATAAATCAGCGCATGGTATTTCAAATTTCTTCCATGGTATTATCATCCTCGACCTGATCGTGGCGCATTTGTCCTTCTGCCATTTCCTGCCAAGCAGAAAATAGTCTTTTATGAGGATGATTTTTTATTTTTTGAATTGTTTTTTTGATATAATGATTGAAGTGGATTATCAATTGTGAATCTTATGCGTCGTGTATTTTTTGAGGAAGAAATTCAAGCCCAAACTTGCAATCTGTGTTTATCGCAAAGAAGACGATCTTGTCACGATACCGAATTACATAAAATCAGTCAATAAAGATTATCGATTTTATCTGAAACACAATGGAGATAATTTTTATGAGACAGTTTTGTATGCTCAGAAACAAAAATGAAATTCGTCATGGAATATTTGCATATCGTAAATCTTGAATTTAGTGGGGTTGAAGATGAATGAATTTGAGGTAACAATTGGTTGTGTGTACAATTCAATTGAAGATTATCAAGCAATGGTAAAATCAATAGTTCGAATGGAAGGTATAAATAATCTTAAAAAAGTCCAATTTTTAGGTGTTTATAATTCAAATAATTCAAGATTTTCTTCACCAAGAAAAGCATTATCATACCTAATAAGTGTGGCTAAAGGTAAGTATTTTGCTTTTGTACATCAGGATGTTGAATTTTTATCACAAAATCCCATATCAAAATTACTTTATTATTTGAAAAATATTCCTGATGTAGGTGTTATAGGAGTTGCAGGGGTTAATTCATTAAAGTCTGAAGGATTTATTGTAGATGGGAAAACTTTATTTGGTAACCCTTTTTCGTTACCTAAAAGTGTTGATAGTGTAGATGAACTTTTTTTTGCTATTGAAAAAAAGGAATTTGAAAATTTTTCATTTATAGATCATTATGGTTGGCATGCATATTCAATAGAGTTATGCATGTATGCTAAATTAAATAAATTGAATAATTATGTTATTCCGATTACTGTTATACATAAATCTGTTGGTTTTAACCGAAAAGACCTTTCGTCGATTTTAAAACAGTTAGAAAGAAAGTATAGTTCTATTCTTCCATTTTATACAACAGTAGGAACATTAGGCGTAAAATCTAATAATTTAAAATTTCTTGTCAAAGACAGTCTAATAAAAAACAATTTGAAAATTTATCATTTAGCGGTAAGATCACATGCAATCCTTTTAAGCAAGATTTTAAGATTATTCCCATTTAAAAATGTAAAGCATATCAACAAAAATTACCTTGCAAATCTTATTTTTCTTTTAAGGAATGCAAATAAACACGAATCTATAAATTTTGTTCATGTGATACAATCTATCGACGGAAACAAAGAGTTTGAAGACATTAAAATTAGAACAAGATCCATATCAAATATAATTGATATTCCCCAAAACGGAGAAGTCAATCACGTGTTTTGTAATCCTGCAAGAGCAGAAAAAATAATATTAGAATTTTCCAAAAGCAAAACTGCTACACTGATTGAGAATTATAATTTGTTGGATAACTTTGATAAGATTTGTAATGATGGTAAAATTGCTTTAATATCTAAATTTGCTTATTTAGAATTTGAGGAGGAATATTGAATTTAAAAATTTCCATTGCAATGGCAACTTATAACGGTGAAAAGTTTATTTCAGAACAAATAGAAAGTATCCTAAATCAAACTCTCAAACCAGATGAAATAGTCATATCTGATGATGCTTCAACTGATCAAACACTGAAGATACTTCTTGAATACCAAAAGCAGTATCCTAATTTGATAAAGGTGATTTCGAACAAAAATAATGCTGGCTTTGTAAAAAATTTTGAAAGAGCACTTTTAAACGTTACCGGTGATTTTATAGCATTGTCAGATCAAGATGATGTATGGGTTCCAGAAAAACTTCAAGAAGAATATAATATCTTAGAGAAAAATCCTAATGTTGGTTTAGTCTTCTCAGATTTAGAGTTAGTAGATGAACATTTAAATAAAATTGGTACTTCAATGTGGAAATTGCACAAATGGCAGTTAGATGGTTATATAAAGGGAGTAGATTTTTTTGAGAATATTTTGAGATCTAATCGTGTTACTGGATGTACAATAATGATTAGAAAAAGTGTAATAGCTAACTTGATTCCTTTTTACAATAGAATAAATTTACATGACTACTGGTTAGCGCTTGGCGCTTCTTTGCTGTCTGACGTTTTTGCGATTGATAGGCAATTGGTGCTTTACAGGCAACATTCAAGTAATCAAACAGGAGCTGGAATTAAAATTAAATGGATAACATTGACATACGATCAATATATGATAAACCTTCAGAAGGAAAAAGATACTCTTTATAGAACAGATCTTTTCTATGAGTTTTTGTTTGAATTTGTTAAGCAACATTCAAAAAATGAATTTTTGATCTTAAAAGTTAAAAAAATATATAAATTTCATAGAGCAAGACTTGAGTTATATTCATCTCAACATATTTTTACCAGAATTACAATTGGTTTTGGATTACTTCTTAGATTGAATTTTTATCCTGAAAAACTTTCTGTTCTGAAAGACTTTACGATGGTTTTCTCATCAAAAATTAGAGCAAGCAAATTGTATTTTTGTATTGTTTCGAAATTGAAGAATAGATCTATACAAGGAGAATTAAAATGAAAGGACTCATTCTCGCCGGTGGATCCGGCACAAGGCTTTATCCGATTACAAAATCGACAAGCAAGCAACTTTTGCCCGTCTACGATAAACCTATGATCTATTATCCTTTATCTGTTTTAATGCTTGCAGGCATTCGGGATGTCCTTATCATTTCAAATCCCGAATATCTCGATTTGTTTGAAAATCTTCTCGGGGATGGAAAGCAAATCGGGATGAATTTCTCTTACAAATCTCAGGATAAGCCAAAAGGCATAGCGGACGCGTTTATCGTCGGAGAGGAATTCATAGGCAACGATAAAGTTGCGCTTATATTGGGAGATAACATCTTTTATGGTCAAGGATTTACGGGACTATTGAAAAGAGCCGCTGCCTTAGAAGAAGGATCTGTCATCTTTGGATATTACGTAAAAGACCCTTCGTCTTACGGTGTTGTTGAATTCGATGAGAATAACAATGTCATCTCCCTCGAAGAAAAACCTGATCATCCGAAATCGAATTACGCGATTCCCGGACTTTATTTTTATGACAATCGTGTTGTTGATATCGCAAAGCATCTAAGGCCATCCAAAAGAGGAGAACTCGAAATAACGGATGTAAACAGGACATACCTTGAGATGAAGAAATTAAGAGTAGAATTATTTGGCCGCGGCTTTGCGTGGCTTGATACCGGCACTCATGACAGCCTTTTAGAAGCATCTAACTTCATAGCAACGATACAAAAGCGCCAGGGCTTTTACATCGCATGCATAGAAGAAATTGCATACAGGCTTAGTTACATAGACAAGGCACAATTGAGAAAACTTGCCCAGCCACTTATAAAGACGGAATATGGAAAATACCTGGAAGAAATAGCGAAGAGCACGTAGGTTGTAGCGGGTAGCGCGTAGAAAAAGCATACAGGAGAAAATAGGGGGATATAATGGATGAGCCGCGGTTCAAAAAGTTGAGAGTGTGGCAGGAAAGCATGAAATTGGCCAAAGAAATATATGAAACAACGAAAGATTTTCCGCAAAATGAAAAATACGGTCTTTCGTCTCAATTGCAAAGAGCAGCTGTATCAATACCTTCCAATATTGCTGAAGGTACTGGGAGAGGAACGAAAAAAGATTTTTCTCATTTTTTAAGTCAGGCAAGAGGTTCTCTGTATGAAATAATTACCCAATTAGAAATTTGCTTTGATATTGGTCTGATAAGCACAGAAAAGATGGTCTTATTCCAAGAAAGATGCGAGTCTCTTTCAAAGCAGATAAATGCTTTGATGATTTCGTTAAAAGAAGAAATGTGATGATTTACCATGCGCTACGTGCCACCTGCTACGAGCCAATAGGAGGTTTTTATGTCCAAATTCACAAAAATTGCAACCCCAATAGAAGGTTTATACATAATCGAGCCACGAGTGTTTCCGGATGAGCGTGGATTTTTTATGGAATCCTACAACAAAAGGGATTTTGCCGAGATATGTCTTAATATGGAATTCGTCCAAGACAACCATTCTCACTCGAAAAATGGAGTGCTTCGCGGGCTTCATTTTCAAGACAAGCATCCTCAGGGAAAGTTGATTCGAGTTGTAAGAGGCGAGGTCTTTGACGTCGCGGTCGATATACGGCCTGGATCTCCAACTTTTGGGAAATGGTATTCTGTAATTTTAAGTGAAGAGAACAAAAGGATGTTTTATGTGCCGGAAGGATTCGCACATGGATTTTTGGTGTTGTCAGATGAGGTAGACTTTTTGTACAAATGCACGGAGTATTATTATTCTCAAGAAGATTGCGGGATAATATGGAATGATCCCGACATTGGAATAGAATGGCCTTTGAATGGGATAGAGCCAATTTTGTCGGAAAAGGACAAGAAGAGGCCGAAATTCAAGCAGGTGGCAGGTGGCTTGTAGCACGTGAAAAAAAGTAAGAAAAGGAAAATTTTGACAGTTGGGTAAAGCATATTGACATTATAGCCAAATGGTTATATACTGGAGGTAGCCAGTGGATGTTATATATTATCCGGAGGAATTGCGAGAAGAGAACTCAAGCGTAAAAGCATACATAGAGTCTTTAAAAGAAGATCATCCCGAGATTTATAAAAAGACACAACTTTTACTTATAAAGGTTAAAGATAGCGGTATCAAAGCCATAGAAGATTTGAGAGAGCAGGGAGTATGCAAATCAGTTGGAAAAGGTATACACGAATTTAGGATTCCTCCACATGGTAAAGGCGGAGTTTTGAGAATTTACTTCACTTTTCATCCTTTTAAGAAAAATACGATTTTGATCCTTGACGCCGAATTCAAAAAGCGTGATAAAGCGGATCTTAAAGAAACTAAAAAAAGGAGGAAAAAATATGAATGATAAAAAAATAGATGAACTTAAGCAAAAAGCCAAAGAATATTATGAATGGGAAAAAAATAATCCAGATAAAATAGAACAATTTGAAGCAGAAAGCAAAATAGATCCCTTGGAAGATTTCATTCTCGAAGTTTTTAAAGAAAGATTGAATCAGAATCTGACTCAAGAAGAACTTGCCAAAAAGATGAATACAAAGCAATCCGTCATATCTCGATTCGAAAATGGTGGCAGAGAACCAAGCTATGAATTCATGAATAGATTAGCAGAAGTACTTGGTGGTAATTTGTATTTGACCATTCATGGAGATTACACAATTACAGTTCCGGAAAAATACAGAGAGAAATTAAAAATGTTAAGTAAAGAAAAAAACATGAGTGTAAATCAACTGCTAATGGACATTTTGGATCGAGAAATAAATAAAGAGCGGGTAGCAAGTAGTACGTAGCCGGTAGCAACTAAGATTTACCATGCGCTACGTGCTACCTGCCACGTGCCAACAGGAGGGTTTATGAATTTTCTTATCACAGGTTCAAACGGACAACTTGCAAAAGAGATTTTAAAAAAATTGGACAAAATAGGAATATCTTTTGATGCGTTTGATCATAATACGTTAGACATAACAGATCTAAAATCTGTCAGAGAAGTTATAAAATCAAAAAAGTCGGATGTCGTTATAAACTGCGCTGCGTACAATGCCGTCGATAGAGCGGAAGATGACTGGCAAAATGCTTATCTTGTCAACGGAATCGGACCAAAGAATCTGGCAATTGCCTGCGAGGAAAACAACGCCGCGCTTGTCCATTACAGCACCGATTACGTATTCGATGGCCTCAAGCATGCTCCTTACACGATAGCAGACGATCCTAATCCCATAAGTCAATACGGGAAGAGCAAATTGTTAGGAGAACGATTTGTACAGACTTTGTCAAGGAAGTATTTTATAATCCGTGTAAGTTGGGTCTTTGGAATTGGAAATGAGACGAACTTTGTAAAAAAGGTAATCGAATGGTCGTCAAAGAACGATACAATAAAGGTTGTAGACGATCAAATCTCATCTCCGACATACGCAGTTGATCTTGCGAAAGCAACACTCGATTTAATCAACACAAGTTCTTACGGCCTTTGCCATATGACAAGCCCTAACGCGTGCTCGAGATATGAATGGGCAGAATATATTCTTGAATTGATCGGATGGAAAGGAAGGTTAGTTCCCGCCAAAAGCGACGAATTCAAAACACAGGCAAAGCGGCCAGGATATTCTTTCATGGACAGTTTTCCTATAATTCAGACGATAGGGTATAATTTAGCAGACTGGAAAGACATGACGAAAAGAATGATGAAAGAATTGAAAATTGATAATTGACAATACAAAATTAAGAAGAGAAAAGAGGTGTTTTATATGAAAGATTTGACCAACTTTTTTGAGGATAAGAAAAAGTTAAAGAGCACTTACGAAATCACAAATTGGAACGAGATGAAAGAGAAATGGGTATCTCAAATAGAAGATTTTTTCTCAACAATTAAAGAATGGCTGAACGATTCGATAAGAAAAGGATTAATAGAGGTAAAAGAAGCAGAAATAGAAATATCTGAAGAAAATCTTGGAAATTATAAGACTAAATCTCTACAGATATCATTTGAGAATAAGAAGGTAGAGTTTGTTCCTATTGGTAGACTTGTTATAGGTGCTCAAGGAAGGATAGACATTAAATTTATCAATGGTAGATATATTCTTCTTTACGATGACGGATGGAAATATCTTGATGAATCCGGCATTCAAAAAAAGTTGATAGATTTTGATGAAAAGTGTTTTACTGAAATGATGGAGAAGATATTTTCATGAATGAGTTAGAAAGCGTAAAAGAATGGTATATAATTTCTCGGGATAGTAATTATGAAATATCAAGATTGATTGCAGAAAGCGGAAGCGTTTTTTCAAATGAGACAATTTTTTATACTATACCGGTAACTGAGATAGTTAAAGATCTCAAAATAGTAAGAGAAGAAATTGATGATTTTGCAATATTATCAATGGTTGCAGTTTTTGAACAAAAACTTGTAAGTATCTTGGAAGATGTATATGCTGGCATTCGGGAAAATCAAGAAGGATTAAAGAGTGATCTTTTGGAATTTTTTCATGAGAAAGCATTGAAGAGATGGCATTTTGAAGATATATTAGAGTTATTCAAAGATTTTGTCAATGACGAACTGTTTGATCAAATAAAGTCGATATACAAATACAGAAATTGGGTAGCACATGGAAAATATACCGAAAAACCGACAAGTTTAGATCCGATTACAGTTTATGAAAAATTATCAAATTTTCTTGAAACCATAAATGAAAAATGATTTTATTTGAGAATATAACATAAATTGTGTAAACCTTTAACGTTTTTTTAAGCAAGCATTCTCCCACTTCTATAAGTGGTGGGAGTATGTCACTCATCAATTGTCCATTTTCAATTCTTAATTCTCAAGGAGGTTTTATGCTTTTACTTGTCACAGGAGGAGCAGGATTTATAGGAAGTAATTTTGTAAAGCACAAACTCGAAAACACAGACGATAAGATAATCGTGCTTGATGCCCTGACATACGCGGGAGTCCTAGATAATCTCAAGCCGTATTTGAATGGATCAAACATTTTAGTTCCAAAAGATCAAAATGATCTAATCAAGGTAAAAAAGCGAATCGGGAAGGAAATTTCATATTCAATAGATGAGTCAAATGAATTAAAACGGCTTGAGTCTAAGTTGAATGGATTTAAAGTAAATTATCTCGAATCAAAAGCGCTTAAAGAAAGGATAAAAGAAATTCTTAAATCAAATAGGCTTGTCTTTGTGGTCGGAAATATAATCGATTCTGAATTGGATGAAAGCCTTACAGGATTGTCTGATGTTGTCGTGCACTTTGCGGCGGAATCGCATGTGGACAGATCAATCTTTAGCGCAGATGCGTTCATAAAGACAAACGTGTACGGCACATACTCTTTGCTTGAGGCGGCAAGAAGTGCACATATCCAAAAATTCATTCACATCTCAACAGACGAAGTCTACGGGCAAGCAAGCGACACTCCATTCAAAGAGACAGATCCGCTTAATCCGAGAAATCCATACTCATCCACAAAGGCCGCGGCAGACAGAATGGTTTATGCATACTTTCAGACTTACAATGTGCCTGTTGTCATAGCAAGGCCGTCGAACAACTTCGGCTCATTTCAATATCCGGAAAAGTTAATACCCGTCATGACGATAAACGCGCTCAGAGATGAATCATTGCCTGTCTACGGAGATGGACGTCAAAGGCGCGATTGGCTTTATGTTCAAGACACGGCACGCGCAATAGATTTGTTAATCGAAAAGGGGAGAATAGGGGAGGCATACAACGTATCTGGAAACAACGAGAAAGAAAATATATTCATAGTCAATAGAATCCTTGAGATAACCCAAAAGCCCGAAACTTTGATAAAATATGTAAAGGATAGACCAGGCCATGATCTCAGGTACATGATAGACGATACAAAGATAAAATCACTCGGATGGGTGCAGGACAGAAATTTTGAAAAACAGTTTGAAGATACAGTGAGGTGGTACATGGAGAATGAAGATTGGTGGGAAAAGATCTTGAAGATAGATGAAGAATACAAATTCTTTATGAAAGCGTGGTATGAGAAAAGGTGAAAGACCTTTCGAAAAGAACGGCGATAATAGTTCTAAACTGGAACAAGCCCGAGATGACGATGGAATGTCTTGAGTCCCTTCAAACGATGTGGGGCGAATACGATATCTTTGTCGTTGATAACGGATCTGACAAAGACAAAAAAGACAAGTTAATAGATGAGATGAAAAAAAGAAGCGCCGTTATTTTGGCAGAGCAGACGATAAATGATCTC
>JAJYYZ010000024.1 GCA_021800445.1 bacterium
CTAACTTGTAATTGAGAAAAGATGTGAACATCCCCCATCCATTGTCCGCAACGCTCTTTCCCAGATTCAAGCACTGTCCCATCGCTTTCATGTTGAGATCTTCTATACACACCGCATCGTAATCATTGGCTATCCGATTGCTTAACTTGTGTAAGAAATCTCTCCTTTGATTCGCGACTTTCTCATGCAACTTTGCCACCACTCGTTTTTGTTTGTAATAGTTATTGCTCCCATTAACACACTTTGAAAGTTTCCGTTGCTCTTTTGAAAGTTTGTCTTGCATCTTACGGTAATATCGCGGATATCCCGCTCTCTTACCTTGGCTATCGGTAAAGAGATTTTTCATATCCATATCTAACCCTATGACTTTATCCTCTTCAATTACTTTGACAGGTTGTATGTCCGTCTCGTATTCGGTCAGAATGCTTACGTAGTATTTGCCGCTTGGACTTTGAGATATCGTACAGGATTTGATGTTATAACTTTGCAGAATCTGACGGTGAACTTTGATGCGAACAAGACCCATCTGTGGTATTGAGCATCATCTTATGCGCTTGGTAATAATCGATTTTATCCTCAAGCATTTTGTTGTAGATAAACCGCACACAACCAAATGTCTTTGCAAAGATCACCTGCTGCGCTTTGTCCGGATATAACCTGAAGCGATAATCTTTATCACCTTGGCTTTCAATACACTTGCGCATCATCTATATTTATCAAGACAAGATGGTAATACATGCTGACAGATGATTCTATCTGATTTCATTCTAACACAAATCAAAGAGCAATTCATCTCACCACTTATAAGTGGGAGAATTCTTGCTTAAAAAGGCGTTAAAGGGGAAAATTAGATACCATTTTAAATTAACTTGATGTTTTTTACGTGATATAATTATTACGAAATTTAAAATTTTTGAAAGGAGATCATTCAGATGGAAGAACTGTATGAATCTGCTTTGAGAAAATTCCGAAAAGCAGCGGTTATCATGAATTTGGATCCAAACGTGCAGAAAATCCTTGAGCATCCAAAGCGTCAACTGATAGTGGAATTTCCGGTTGTCATGGATAACGGTTTGGTTGAAATTTTTACAGGTTACAGAGTCCAACACAACGTTACCCTTGGCCCGGCAAAAGGCGGCATAAGGTATCATAAAGATGTAAATCTCGATGAAGTTAAAACACTTGCATTTTGGATGTCCTTCAAATGTGCCGTAATGGGTTTGCCTTATGGAGGAGCAAAGGGTGGGATAAAACTCGATCCATCCAAATACTCTATAAAAGAGATCGAGAGAATCTCGCGCAGATATTTTTCAGAAATCTCTGTCATAATCGGACCAGATCGTGATATACCGGCACCGGACGTAAACACAAACTCTGATATTATGTCTTGGTATATGGATACGTATTCCATGCATGCCGGATACTCTGTTTTGGAGGTCGTAACCGGAAAACCAATAGGTCTTGGCGGTTCGGAAGGTCGAACAGAAGCAACGGGAAGAGGAGTGGCAAAGGTTACAGAACTCGCCCTTCAAAAAAGAAATCAAAAGATATCCGGATCAAAAATTGCCATAGAAGGTTTTGGAAATGTCGGACAGTATTCGGCATTGATACTCTTCAAAGAAAAAAACGCCAAAATAGTAGCCCTAAGTGATAGCAAAGGTGGAATATACAATTCAAGCGGGTTTGACATCGAAGATGTCATCAATTACAAAAAAACTCATGGAACACTTTCCAATTATCCGAATGCCGAGAACATAAGCAACGATGAAATGAAAGCGTTGGAGGTAGACGTTTTTATTCCAGCAGCGCTGGAAAACTCAATAACGGATGAAACGGCCAAAAAAATGAAAGCCAAAATAATAGTAGAGGGAGCAAATGGTCCTGTAACCGATACGGCAGATGAAATTTTAAAACAAAAGGATATTTTGGTTGTTCCGGACATACTTGCAAATGCTGGAGGAGTTACGGTTTCATACTTTGAATGGGTTCAAGATCTTCAATCTTTCTTCTGGAAAAAAGAACAGGTAAATACAACACTTGAGGAAATGATGGAAAGATCTTTCAACGAGATATGGGATATAAAGGAAAGATATTCGACCGATATGAGGACTGCCGCTTACATACTTGCCACTCAAAAAATAGCCTTTGGAATTGAAAAGAGGGGTATATATCCGTAAAACTCAAAGTTCGCTTAAAAAGAGAGGGGCTTTCATTTTAAAGCCTCCCTTTTTACCACCCTTTTTCCCTTCTAAAAACAACAATTTTGAGTCGACTCCTCTTTTACCGTAAATTGGGACGATCGTTTTAAGTATCATCTGTTTTGCCGTAAGAGTTTCAACATCAATTACCATGTTTTTGGGTGAAGTTATGGCGAAAAATTTATGCCCATACTTTAAAATATCCCTTGCGGATGAGACGAATTCATCAAAGATGTCTACATTTCTTTCAAGAAATCTTTCATTGTTCTGACTTTTCTTACCATCATTATGAAAAGGTGGATTGAAAACAACACAGTCCGCCGATTCGTAGCCAAGCAAGTTCGATGCCTCTTGAATATCCCCATGTATTATCTTTACCCTCTCCGACAGGTTGTTTAAATTCACAACCTCTCTTGCGACTTCACAATAATTTTCGTTTATCTCTATTCCTACAAAATTTTCAACGTGCGGGTTTAGTTTTGCCATTAAAACAAGCACAACTCCATTCCCGCTGCCTAATTCGACAACTTTTGTTGTTTTGGAATCCATCAGAGATAAAATTCCAAGCACAATAGAAGCATGCGTGTGTTTAACTGCCATTTGTTCGGGAGTTTTAAATAACGGTACGATTAAATCTTTGACATTTCCCATTGCGTTATAAAAGGTCTCATTTCAAAATCACAGGCTGCTTCATAAAGCGGATCGTCTTCCGGCACGTTCATTAAAATGATATTTGAGACCTTTGTTACTTCTTGAATTGATGATAAAAGATCTTTGAAAAAATCGTTGAATTTTTCCCTGTCTGTTGGAGATGCATCTATTATGTAAGCCCCATTTTCATTCACTCCCCAAACGACGTAACCAATTCTTTCACCGTCTTTGATTACAAAATCATGATTATACCTATCGTCTGACAGTTTCAAAGTTAAGGCTTCTCTTTGCCAATTAGGATGACGCCATTCTTTCTCATTTTGAAGTGCTTCATCGTATATTTCATCTATTGTCGCTGAAACAAATTTGTATATCGGAGCACTCATTATTTGATCGGTATAGAAAGACTTGAGATTTCTTCTCATCACGAATCCGTACTTTTGATAAAATTTCACTGCGCGATCACCGTATGCCACCTCAAGAAAAACTTCTTTTATACCCTTCCATTTAAGTTGATCTAATGAATAAAGAAGCAATGAACCGCCAATTCCTTTTTCTCTGAAATATTTCTTAACTCCGAAGGCATCTATTCTACCACGAGGTGACCTCAGCGCATTTATCGAAAAGCCAACTATTTGATCATCCACTAACATGACAAAAGAATCTTCAAGCGAGATGGAATTTTCTTTCATGTCAAGTTTAAACGAAAAAATATCCCATTTTATAGGTATCGTGTAATCTGAAAACACTTCATTTACAAGATCTATCGTTTTACTTAAAGATATTTCTGACATTTTTTTAAATTCGACACTCATTTTGTACCCCCATTACTTTGCTTTTCCGCTTTATCTTTAAAATTTTCATTATTTTTTGAAATTGGATCCCATATCTCAAAGTATCCAGATGAATTTTGAACAGAATTTTTTAACCAGAATATCTTTTTGCCCAGATCAACTCTCCAAACACCAATCCCATTAACTTCCATGATTTTCCTCCCAAAAGTTCAAATTATTTGAACTTCTGCCACCTTCCAACAACAACTCCAATTAGGGATTTGGCGATCTCCATCGAACTCATTATAACGGGTCTATATTTTGGATTATCGGGTTTTAATATAACCATATCATCTTGAAAATAAAGTCGGAATATATAAGGCTTTCCTTCGATCAGCCAGATCACGAGATTACCTTCAACAGCAGGACCTTTTCTAACAAGTGCAATATCCCCTTTGGAAAGTGCCGGTTCGCAAGAATCATCTGATACTACTATACCATAATTGCATCCAGCCCATGTAGGTAATTTCAGGTAATCAACAGGATTTTCAAAAGATGTGATTTCAAATATGGGAATTGTTTCAAGTGGATATTCTGTTGCCGTATTTTCACTTTCGATCGAAGCGCCGAGCATATAATCAACACTGACCCCGAAAATCTTTGCCATTTTTTTTAGGATTTCAAAGTCCGGAGCATTTCTGCCACTTTCGTAAGCAGAGATCGTTTTATCACTCAGGCCAAGTAAAGTCCCGAGATCCTTCTGACTCATTTCCCTTTGATTTCTTAATTCTTTGAGTCGTGAAGAAAAGGCAGAGTTCATCTTATCACCTCATGCTATTCTACAATAAATAGATGTATAAAGTCAATATATCTTGCTTTTGTAGATTAAACATGTTATACTACTATACGTAGATATAATAAAGTATACCCATAATAGATATGGAGGCATTTTAAAATGAAAGAAATTGAATCTTTCATATTTGAAATACTTGAGGAGCATCCATCCACCGAAGAAAATTTGACAAAGGCAGTGTCAGGAATGTATCCTATTTGTATCTTTTTTTGTCGTAATAACATCATTGCTTCTTCAGAAGTAAGAATAGCACTCGCAAATTTGATCGAAAAAGACATGATAAATATTTGTTTTGGAGCAGATAAGGCTTTTTTAACTATTAAAACAAATAATCAAAGATTTGAGAAATAATTAAGAGATATTCTTTGTAAATTTGTCTTAATCATCTTTAAATACCAAAATTTGATTATAAACACCATTTATTGCCAATAATTGCCTTTGACAAATGATTTTATGTTGGGTTATTATTTAGTTAAACGTTTTCTTAATATTTTCAATAACGGAGGAAATTATGGAGAAGATAAAGGTTGGGATTATAACATTTTCAGATGGTCGACCTAAAGTTAACGCAGATCTGCTTGAGATAAACAAACGTTTTCAAAGTGAACTTTCAAAGGCGCTCGAATCGACAAATGAAATCGAAGTTGTCGAGGCAAAAGAGATCGTCTCAAAACCGTCCATAGCCAAATCTGAAGGTTTAAGAATGAAAAACGCAGAAGTCCATCTGACGATCTTTAATTATGCGGTCTGGGCCTTCCCGCATTTTTCCGTCATAGCGTCCAAGTTTGCGCCTGGACCATTTTTGCTCTTTGGAAATGTTAACCCTCAATATCCTGGAATGGTCGGCATGCTCGCCGCTGCAGGTGCTTTAGATCAAACGGGCGTTGTTCACAAAAGGGTGTGGGGCGACATCAAAGATCCAAAAGTTTTAAAACAGGTACTTTCTTTTACCCACGCCGCTTACGCGTTTAATTCCTTAAGAGGTCAAAGATATGGTGTCATAGGCGGAAGACCTATGGGCATGTACACGGCCGTTCCAAATGTCGATCTGTGGAATTCTGTATTCGGCATAGACATCGAACATATCGATCAATACGATGTCGTAAGGTTGTCATCCGAGGTACCTGAATCGCGCGCGCAATCAGGTCTTAAATGGCTTGAGTCCAACGTGAAAAAGATCCATTTCGATGGAAAACAATTAACGCCAGAGAAATTGAAATTGCAGATCAAAAGTTACCACGCAATCCAAAAAATAATAAAGGACAACGAACTCGATTTTGCCGGCGTAAAAGCCCAGCCGGAATTAACCGATAACTTTGTCACGATGGACGTTGCAGAAGCCTTCATGAACGATCCTTACGACTGGGAAGGCGCACACGAACCATTTGTTTTCGCAACTGAAGCGGATTCAGATGGAGCGCTTACAATGCAAATCTTCAAATTGCTTGCAAAAACGCCCGTTTTGTTTGCAGATGTCCGTCATTACGATGAAAAAGATAACTTCTTCGATCTTTGCAATTCAGGTGAACACGCAACGTATTTTGCGGCAAGGTCATTTAATCCCGAAGAAAATCTCAAGAAAGTAGAACTCTATCCGGAAGGATTTTACTTCCCGGCAGGAGGTGCTTCCGTAAAACACATAGCAGCGCCAGGCCATGTCACACTTGCACGATTGACGCGAAAGAACGGAAAGTACTGGATGGCGATTTTACCTGCTGAATTTTTGGACTTCGGAGAACAAAAGAACGAAGAAAAGGCGAAGGCAACCCAGATAGAATGGCCTCACGCTTTTGCACGGTTAGAAGTCAGCGCGGATGAATTTCTCTCGACGTACGATTCAAATCACACCCATGGCGTCTACGGCGATTGGATAGACGAATTGGTAGACTTTTGCAAAATATCTGGAATTGAATACAAGGTATACAGATAAATATCTGACCCTCAAGGGTCAAAATTTCAGGAGGTGTTTAAGTATGAAAAAGTGGAAGATCCTGTTGTTAAGTTTTCTAATAGGAGGATTATTGCTTATAGGTGTAACATCTTTTGCCGAAACAAAACCTGTAAAGAGTATATCGATATTTTTCATAGTCAAAGCAAGCAATTCTTTTTATTGGCAAATAGTTATGAACGGCGCACAATTGGCGGCAAAAAATTTAGGTGTTCAAATAACATTCCAGGAAGCATTGGCTGAATCGGACGTTGCCAAGCAAGTCTCTATATTAAATGACGCTATAGCTCTTCATCCGGATGCAATAATAATTTCTCCAACAGTAGCTGATGCATTAGTACCGGGAATTGAGCAAGCGATGAGTCAGGGAATAAAAGTTATATTGATAGACTCTGCGGCAAATACCCAAGATTATGTTAGTTTCTTATCGACAAACAATGTACAGGCAGGGAAAACTTTGGCAAAAGAATTTGTGGATCTAATAGTTGCAAAATACGGAAAAGCAGAAGGTAACATAGCTTACATGACGTCCATGGCCGGTGTAGGTTCTCTTTCTCAAAGAGATCAGGGATTTTTGGAGGGTTTAAAAGAATATGGTCCCAATTTGAAAATAGTTGCCCATCAGTATGCCAGTAATGCAATCGATACCGCAACGACCAACTGGGAAAATATATTTACAGCTAATCCCAATCTCGTTGGTGTGTTTGCCGATAACAACGTTACAGGTGATGGACTGGCAAGAGCACTTCAACTGTCGAATATGGCAGGAAAATTGGTTGCTGTTGCATTTGATAACGATCCAGCCGAAATAGATGCACTTTCAAGCGGTGTTTTACAGGCTCTTCAAATTCAGCAACCTTGGATAATGGGATACTGGAGTGTCTTTTATGCCGTATCGGCTGTTGAAGGCGTAGGAGGATTGCCGAAAAATGTTGACACCGGTGCTTTCATAGCGACAAAAGCAAACATGAACACTCCTGAAGGCCAGGCTATCCTAAATCCTATTGAATTTCATAAGAATTGGAAATAACTGTGAGTTGAGTTCAGGGAGCTTAGCTCCCTGAACTTTTGGAGGAGTAAAATGGAAAAAGTACTTGAAGTTAAAAATGTGAGCAAGGAATTTCCAGGAGTTAAAGCTTTAGAGAATATTTCGTTTGATCTTTACAAAGGGGAGGTTCATGCGATCGTAGGTGAGAACGGCGCCGGTAAATCGACACTTATAAAGACATTGACTGGGGCTTATGTACCTGACAAAGGGGAAATAATAATTTTTGGAAACAGGTATGAAAAACTGGAACCAATTCTGACACAGAAGATCGGTGTAACGGCTGTTTATCAGGAAATGGTCCTTGCGAACGATTTAAACGTTGCTGATAACGTGTTTCTTGGGATTGAACCCTCAAAATCCGGATTTATAAAAAATGCAGAAAAAGTGACAAAAGTCATTGAACTTATGAAATCAATCGGATATGAAGGACTTCCGATTGACGCTATCGTCAGATCTCTGAGTACAGCCCAGCAAGGTGTGGTTGCAATTTTAAGAGCTTTAAGCAGAAACGCGAAGATAATAATATTTGATGAACCGACCGCATCTTTGAGTTCCAAAGAGGTTGATGTGCTTTTCAAAGTTATAGACAATCTGAAAAAACGGGATATATCGATTATTTACATATCACACAGGCTTGAAGAAATATTCAGAATAGCAAATCGTGTAACCGTTATGAAAGATGGTAAGGTTGTTGACACAAAAGATATAAATTCCACAAATGTCAACGAACTTATAAAAATGATGGTTGGAAGAAATGTAAGTAACGATTTTTACGATCAATCACGTAAGATTGGTACAGAAATTCTTCGATGTGAAAATATAAACAATTATAAAGTTAGGAATATATCGCTTTCACTTAAGTCTGGTGAGATAGTTGGTCTTTACGGATTAATTGGCTCTGGTAGAACTGAACTTGCCATGTCCATTTTTGGAGCAGACAAATCGACTTCCGGAGATATATACATTGAAGGTAAAAAAACACATCTTAAATCTCCTGAAGGTGCCTCGAGATACAGACTTTCTTATCTTCCGGAAGACAGAAGGCGGCAGGGGTTGGCTCTTCAGTTAAGTGTCAGATTTAACATAAACATAGCATCGTACAAAAAAATATCTAACTTTGGATTTGTAAGTATGAAAAAAGAAAGACTGGTCTCTGCGGATCTTGTAAAAGCACTTGGAATAAAAACTCCAAATTTGTCTCAGATCGTTTCAAATCTAAGCGGAGGAACGCAACAGAAGGTTGTCGTTGCAAAATGGCTTGCTGCCAATTCGAAGATTTTTTTGATGGATGAGCCGACTGTGGGTATAGATGTTGGTGCAAAAGCAGAAATATACAACCTGGCAAACCAACTTGCCAAAAGTGGGGGAACAGTTCTTTTTATTTCATCCTACATGCCGGAATTGATGGGAATTTGTGACAGAATTTTGGTGATGAATGACGGGAAAATAGCCGGCGAAGTTAAACGTCAGAATTTTTCGGAGGAAAATATATTATCACTTGCGATAAAAAATCAAAGGGAGGCAAATGTATGAATGAAATTCCAAAAAAAAAGTTTTCATTTCAGTTTAACACTCAAACTCTCGTTTTCATAGTTTTGATAGCACTCTGGACCTTCCTATCTATAACATCTTCGCATTTTTTCAACATAAATAATATAAGAAATCTTTTTTCCCAGGAAGCAATCGTCGGGGTCTTAGCCGTTGGGCAACTTTACACGATAATAACTGCTGGAATAGATCTTTCTGTTGGAACCGTCGCAGCACTCACCAATGTTGTTTTAACCTTGCTCGTCATAAATGGGGTACCAATACCACTGGCTATAATCCTGACCTTATTGCTTGCAACTGGTTTCGGTGTCGCAAACGGTGCAATAATTTATGAATTGAATATGCCTCCTTTCATAGTCACGCTTGGTACTATGTCAATCGCAGCAGGTGCTGCTTTGCTTATATCCGGCGGTACAAACATATCAGGTTTGCCAATTTCATTTTCAAGTTTTGGATCGGGTATCTTTCTTGGAATGCCAAATCTCTTTTGGCTGCTTATCATAGCCGTTGTAGGTGGAGAAATTGTTTTGAGATTTTCTAGATTCGGTAAATACGTTTACGCTGTCGGTAGCAGCGTTGAAGCCGCGAGATTATCTGGTGTAAATGTAAGAAAAGTCATATATGGTGTTTACATCCTGTCTGGTTTTCTTGCTGGAGTTGGTGGTGTAATGTTGACAGCAAGATTATGGATGGGTGTTCCAACCGCTGGAGCAGATTACAATTTGAATTCGATAGCCGCTGCGGCTATCGGAGGGGCAAGTTTGTTTGGAGCTCAAGGAACGGTTATAGGAGCTTTTCTCGGTGCAATTGTTATGTCGACGATTTACAACGGTACTGTATTATTGAACGTGAATCCATTCTGGCAAGAGATAATAGTTGGTGTTCTCATAATAGGAACAGTAGCACTCGATCAGATAAAGAAAAGGCAAAAATATACATATACGAAAAAATAAAAGAAAGGAAGTTAAAAATGCTCAAAGGAATAGATCCAGTTATATCACCTCAACTTTTGAAAATTTTGGATGAAATGGGACATGGCAGTGAGATCCTTTTGGCAGATGGAAATTATCCAGCACAAAATGCTGTGAAAAACGGCTCGCTTGTAATCAGGGCAGACGGCATAGGAATCCCAGATTTGCTCGAAGCCGCTCTTAAACTTTTACCACTCGATACTTTTGTGGATTACAATGTCGTTCTGATGATTCCGGAAAAGGGAACTCCAGAGATATGGAAAGAATATGAAAGGATTCTTAAAATTTCAGGAGAAGTCGTAAAAACAAAAAAAGTTCCGAGGTTTGAATTTTACGATCTGGCTGCAAAAAGTTATGCTGTTGTTGCAAGTGGAGAAAGAGCTTTGTATGCTAATATAATCTTGAAAAAAGGTGTTGTGAATCCAAGTTAATAAATAGAGAAAGAAAGTGATAAGTATGAATTTATATGTTGATTCGGCTAAGATTGATGAGATAAAAAAGAGCTTATCGCTTGGATATGTGCACGGTATTACCACAAATCCAACTCTTTTGAAGAAAGCTGAAGTATGGAAAGAAAGCAATAATTTAAGATCTTTTTATTCAAAGATTCTTGATCTTTGCGATGGAGAAGTCTTTGTACAGATTCCTTCTCAAAAATTTGAACCAATACTTGGTGAACTTGAAAGCCTTGACATGTCGAGATTGATAATAAAAATTCCATCTGTTTCTAGTAGCGTGGAAATCGCAAAAAATCTTGTGGATAGAGGATATGGCATTTGTGCGACGGCGGTCTACACTCCATCTCAGGCAATAGTATGGGCATCCTTGGATGCTAATTACGTGGCGGTTTATTTCAACAGAATGGAAGTTTTTGGAATAAACGCTCTTGAAAATGTTAAGACTATTCTCAATGTGTTGTCAAAATCAAAAACGAAGGTGATTGCTGCGAGTGTTAAAACTCTTGATCAGATGAATTTACTTGTAAGTACGGGTGTTGAGTATATAACTATTGGATACGATTTAATCGAAAAATTAATTGAGTCAGATAACAGTCAAAGAGACACAAAAAACTTTGATGAGGATATGTCAGAGGTTATGAACAATTTTTCAAAATAAAAGTGGGTTCAGATAAATTCATTCAGTATGTTTTGAAAATACCAGTTGATAAAAAGGAGTTGGATAGACGAATTGGTAGACTTTTGCAAAATAGCTGGAATTGAATACAAGGTATACAAAAATAATGAAAGAAGGGATTTTAATGCTTGACGGCGTGATAGCCGCACCATTGACGATATTCAAAAATAACGGAGAAATTGATTACAAAGAAACCGAAAGGTACTTCGGATTTCTTGTCGAAAAGGGTATAAATGGACTGTTCGCGTGTGGTACGACATCGGAAGGACTTTCGTTGAATATCAAAGAGCATGAGGAAATTTTTAAGATCGCAAGATCTGTAACATCGAACAAAGCAAAAGTCATCGCAAACTGCAGCAGTGTGAGAATTGAAGAATCAAAAGAACTAGTTTATATTGCAAAAGAAGCAGGCGTTGATGCGATAGCAACTCTACCTCCTCTCTATTACAAAGTATCAGAAAAAGAAATGATCGAATATATATCAAAAATTACCGAGTATACGAAAAATTTACCCGCGTATGTTTATAACATACCATCATTGGCTTGCAATAAAGTAACCGTCAAAGTCATTTCAACCTTACTTGAAAAGTACGAGAACTTTTTTGGTATGAAAGATAGCAGCGGAGATTTTGGTGAAATTACAAAATTTGTCGGTTTAAGAAAAGATTTTCCAAGATTTGAGATCGCTGTTGGATTTGACAGAGCGTTCTTTCCAATGCTTATGATGGGAGTCAATGGCACAGTCAGCGGACCAGCAGCGGTCTTTCCAGAACCTTTCATTGAAGTATATTCACTTTTTAAAAAGGGTAATCTTGAGGAATCTCATAAAGTCCAAGAAAAGTTGATAAAGATATCCGCTGCAGTTGGTGAAGGATATGATATGTCGGCACTTAAAAAAGCCCTGCAGTTCAGAGGTTTTGGTAATGGCAGGATGAGATTACCGTTGATGGAATATGAAGGGAAAGATTTAAGAGATAAAGTTAAATTTGCCGAAAAAGAAATTTGAATTTGGCAAATTTAAAAATGAAAGGAGGAAGTTTATGAAGTTGAAAATAGGGGTTTTAACGTTATTAAGTCTTTTGACAATTGGAATGGTGGTCATGGCCGCCCAGCCAATTCAACTGACTTTTTGGGGTGGGTGGACAGGTCCTGACGGCGATGTGATGCGCGGACTTGTCGATGAATACAATTCCACACATCCAGATGTCCATATAACTTTCACGACAATGCAATGGACACCTTTGTTCACGAAATTCATGACTTCGGCTGCCGTTGGCAATCCACCTGACATTTTGGGAATGCATGGTCCGGATATTCCTCAGTTTGCAGCTTTGAATTTGTTAACGCCTCTTGGGAATGTCATTTCAAATGCTGGATTTACAGCAACTCAATTCGCAACTACCGCATGGAATGGAACATTCTACAATGGAATTCAGTACGCATTCCCACTTGATCTTCATATGAATGCCATATATTATAACAAAGCGCTCTTTGAAAAGGCTGGCATTACCCCTCCGACAGGATGGATATCCGGTCAACAATTTTTAGATATGGCCATAAAATTAACACTCGATAAAAACGGTAAAAATCCTAACGATCCAGGTTTCGATCCAAACGACATCGTTCAATACGGTTTTGGATTGTATTCACTTAACTGGCACGCATTTCTGCAATGGTATGAATTGCTTGCCCAGCAAGGATATGGATTCCTCAATCAACAGAACACAAAGGTCGATTATCCAAGTGATGCGGGTCTGAAGGCATGGCAATGGTTACAGGATCTCGTTTTTAAATACCATGTTTCGCCGGTAGGTGCTACAAATCCTTTGAACGATTTCCTTATAGGCAAAACAGCAATGCTTGAAGATGGGCCATGGGAAATACCCGCGTGTCAGGCCCAAAAAGGTCTCGAATGGGGCACATTCCCGGTTCCTCAGGTCTTTGGACAGAAGGCGGTTTGGGGAAGTGGACATGTTTTAACCATTCCTGTTCAAAACGATAAGGCAAAAATGCAGGCTGCCGAAGATTTCGTCATATGGTTGATCAAAAATTCATCTAAATGGGCACTCTCTGGGAATATTCCGGCTTTCAACACCGCAAGAGAATATGCATATTCATTGCCAGGAAGAACAGGCTTTCTTGAAGGCGCTCCTTACGAAGTCATGCTTTCGAGAATACCGAATGAAGCTGAGGTATTTTCCGCAGCATCTGTAAGTCCGATAGTTGTTGCCGGTCAGGACATAATGGTAAGAGATCAGAGCATATTGCCTGTTATGAAATGGATGAACAACCAGATCGATCAAATACTCTCAAGAGGACAATAATTTAATTCTGGGCCACTTTTGTGGCCCAGAATTTGGAGGGTGTAAATGAAAAAAAATCTTAGAATCTTAATAATTCCATATCTCTTTTTAATCCCCTATCTTTTTGCTTTTATCGCTTTCAGATTTGGCCCTTCAATTGCAGGGTTTTTTGTCAGTCTTACAAGATGGAATATCGTAGGTACTCCAAAATTTATAGGATTTTCTAATTATATTGAACTTTTCAACGATCCGTCTTTTATAACAAGCCTTATCAATACTCTTTATTTCATGGCTTTGACGGTGCCAGCGCTTATAGTACTTGGATTGCTTATAGCTTTGCTTGTAGATCAGAATCTTAAAGGCAGAACTGTAACAAGGACATTCGTTTTTATGCCTTACGTCATAATGTCAACGGTTGTCGGTGTTATATGGATGTGGATCTTTGACACACATTTTGGAATTTTGAATTATTATCTAAGTTTTTTGGGAATAAAGCCGATTGCATGGCTGTCGAGTGTGAACTGGGCAATGCCCGCCGTTGCCATTACCACAATTTGGTGGACAGTTGGTTTTAACATGATACTTTTTCTTGCCGGACTTCAGGACATACCGGAAGAATTGAAAGAGGCCGCAAGAATAGACGGTGCTTCAAACTGGCAGATTTTTTGGAATGTGATCTTCCCTCTGCTTCGACCGACTACGGTTGTAGTTTTGATGTTAACACTTATAAACAGTTTTGAAGTTTTTGATCAAGTCTA
Organism: bacterium; assembly: GCA_021800445.1. GTDB lineage: Bacteria > Thermotogota > Thermotogae > Mesoaciditogales > Mesoaciditogaceae > Athalassotoga. The sequence goes on from JAJYYZ010000024.1 coordinate 14,186, forward strand.
CGTTATGACAGGAGGTGGACCTTCAATGGCCACACTTACCGTCATTCAATACATGTATTTTCAAGCGTTTCAGTATTTCAGATTGGGATATGGCTCTGCTGTTGCATATGTTGTTTTTGCATTTCTCATAATTCTCGTTCTTGTTGAAAGACAATTACTTAAAAAAGTTGGAGAATCATGAAAAGAAAAAACAAATATCTTTCAAAAATTATTTTATACTTACTCTTGATCGTATTCACAGTTCTTGCATTTGCACCGATACTTTGGATGACAGTTAGTGCATTTAAGCCAGAAGGGGAGATTGCAAGTTATCCTCCGACATGGGTTCCGCAACATTCAACGTTGTCCAATTTCTCTTACGTTTTAGGAACTTTTAATTTTTTGCGATGGACTCTAAATAGTTTTTTAGCTGCCATTATAGCGACAATAATAGTTGTATTGATAGATTCTATGGCCGCTTTTTCATTCGCGAGATTTCATTTTAAAGGTAACGCTTTGCTTTACGCGACGGTTTTGTCTATGCTTATGGTACCGATACAGGTTACAATCATACCGCTTTATCTTATGTTTGCCCATGTCCATCTTTTGAACACGATAACATCCTTGATACTTCCCACAACTGGAAATGTCACAGGCGTTTTCATTCTTAGAAATTTTTTCAGAAGCGTTCCTCAAGATCTTATAGATGCCGCAAGAATAGATGGTGCAGGGTACTTTAGAATCTGGTGGACGATAATGCTTCCCCTCGCACGACCTTCTATAAGTGCGGTTGCGATCATAACATTCATAAGTAACTGGACGAATTTCTTGTGGCCACTCGTTTCCGTCAATTCAGACGCATCAAGAACTTTGCCCGTTGGAATAGCGGAATTTTTCGGTGGTCAAAGTGGGGTTAGCGGATCGGCTCCGCAATACGGACCTGCTATGGCCGCAGCCTTAATGGCGACGATACCGGCTATCGTCATTTTCCTTTTGCTTCAGAGATATTTTGTCAAAGGCATAACAATGACAGGTATAAAGGGATGAAAAAAATGAATTTCGAACATGTCATACAAACACAAATTCATCCTCCGATGCATCATTGCATAAGCGTTACGAACGACAAAGATGATCTCATAGGTGTTTGGTATTCGGCTTCATATGAGAAGGCACCTGATAGTGTTATATATTTAGCCAGAAGGCGTTTTGATAAATGGACAGATCCCACAACCGTAATTAAGATGCCCGGTTTCGGTGTTGGCAATCCTGTAATATGGAAAAATCCTGATGACGAATTATGGTTATTTTTTGTCATCTTGACTGAGAATGATTGGCAAAGCGCTGTAATTTGCCGGAAAAAATCAAAAGATCATGGAGAAAACTGGAGTGAGTTAGAAATTATCTATAATCTGAAAGGAATTATGACGAAGGGAAGACCTTTGGTTTTGAAAAATGGAAATTATCTTTTACCAGTTTATGATGAGAAAAAATGGACATCCATGATCTTAATCTCTGAAGATGGAAACAATTGGAAGTTGTACGGAGAAACAACCGTCACTGGCTTAATTCAGCCTGTTGTGATTGAACTTGATGATGGAAATCTCATGATGATGAGTAGATCTAAGATGGGGAAAGTATACGTTTCATACTCTTTCAATGGCGGGCTAAGTTGGATAGCCTCTACTCAAACTGATATTCCCAATCCAAATAGCGGCATAGATATTGTAAAATATAACGATATGCTTGTGCTTGCTCATAATCATACTTGCGCAGGAAGAAATAGAATGGATCTCTTGTTTTCTAAGAATGAAGGACAGAACTGGTCAGATCCTCTTTGTGTGAAAGAGGCAGATCGTGGAGAATATTCTTATCCGTGGTTACTTCAAGACGAAAAGCAGTTGCACCTTTTCTTTACAGATAACAGAATGAATTTCATGCATTTATTTTTTGAAGATGGAGATTTTGAAAAGAGGTAAAACATGAATCAACCATTAAAAATTTCTTTGAATTCTCAAAATTCGTTTAAATTCAAAGATTTAACCGTGAAAATTTCCGAATTAGCCCCTTTTTTTGATGGAAATGCAGAAGTGCATTTTCATTTCAGCGATCTTTACATGGTTATTTCCGGGAAAGCAACGGTTATAATTGGAAATAAATTCACAGATGGTGTTGAAATAGAAGATGGTGAAATAAGAAACTGTAAAATTGAAAATCCTGTAGAGTATGAAATCAAAAAGGACGATTTACTTTTTATTCCAACGGGGTTTGCCCATAAAGTTAAAGTTGACGAGACTAAATTTGTTCAGTACGTTATAAAAATTCCTCACGAGGAGGGGATTTAACATAAAGATCGCAATTGTCGGAGAAAATCTAATCGATTTGTTCAAGATAGACGACTCCTTTGAGCCACATGTCGGAGGGTCTCCTTTGAACATAGCGGTAGGAGTTGCGCGACTCGGAGGGCATGTCAGTTATATAACCAAATTTTCTTACGATTTTTTCGGAGAGATGTTAAAAGAGACGTTAGGGAATGAAGGGATCGATATATCTTTGAGTATAACTGATTATGATCTCCACACGACCCTTGCCTTTGCATTTGTGGATGAAAAAAAGGTTCCAAAGTTTGCCATATGGAACAGATCGACTGCGGATAGCGCTTTGTCATACGATGATCTTTCAAAAGTAAAAACAGATGAATTTGATGCTTTTCATTTCGGTTCGATTCTCTTTGCAACCCCTGCGGCGGATCACATATTGAAATTCATGAAGGACGTTAAGAACAGACAAAAGTACATTTTCTTTGATCCGAATTACAGATCCCACATCGCCAAAGATGAGAATAAGTACAAAGCAGATCTTCTGAAAGGTTGGAAGATATCGAATCTTGTTAAATGCAGCATGGAAGATGCAAAGTCAATCTTCGATCTTGATGATTTTGAAAACATCGTTGAAGTGGTAAAATTTATTGGTGTTAAAACTGTAATAACAGATGGAGAAAACGGTGCATACGTCATTTCAAAAGCGATCAATCATATTCCGGCAATACATGTTGAAGTTGTGGACACCACAGGATGTGGAGATGCCTTTATGGCAGGCTTAATTTATGAATTTTCTAAGGAGAATTTCTTCGACGAAGAAAGCACTTTGATCTCTTCGGCAAGATTTGGATCCGTAACTGCAGGTATGGCCGCTCAAAAGATAGGTGCGATAACATCTTTTCCAAGATTGGAAGATGTCAAAAAATTTTTAAGTTTGAAAGAGGTTTAATTCAAAAATGGTGAGTATAAAGGATATTGCAAAAAGTGTGGGCGTTTCAACTGCCACAGTATCGAAGGCTTTGAATCACAAGAGCGGCGTAAGCCAGACGGTTAGAAATCAAATTATAGAAAAGGCCAAAGAGATGGGTTACGTTGTCAATGGCCTTGCAAGAGGCATGAAGATATCTAAAACATTTACAGTCGGTGTATTGGTTTCTGACATAAAAAATCCATTTTTCAGCGAGGTTATTTCTGCCATGGAAAGGGTGCTTTACGCGAAAAAATACAACCTTATGATATGCAACGTCGGTGAGAATCCTCAAAAAGAAGTTGAATATCTTGAACTTCTTGTTTCTAAAAAGGTAGATGGTCTTATCGTCGCTCCTGCGGCAGAAGGTCAAAATCTTTCAATTTACAGAAATTTGGTAAGGCATGGGATGAAGATCGTGCTTTTCGATAGGCTTATCGATTCTGTCAACTGCGATTCTGTCGTTATAGATAACCGTGCCTCTATTTATGAGGTGACAAAATATCTCAAAGATCGTGGCCACAAAAAGATAGGATCCATATATGGTATAGAAAAAAGTTATACAGGCCATGAAAGATTAAACGGATTCAAAGAAGCAATAGAAGAATTGAATCTTGAATATCACAAAGAATGGGTAAGAAGCGGTTTTTTCAGGGAAGAAGATTCATACAAGCAATCGCTCGAGATTTTAGCAAAAAGTTCAAAACCAACGGCTATCATAGCGATGAACAACTTTTCCACATTAGGTCTTATGAGGGCTGTCAAAGAATTGGAAATAAAGGTTCCGGATGATCTTTCGATAATAGGTTTTGACGATGCCGAATGGATGAAAGTGTGTTCTCCTTCCATCACCACAGTTATCCAGCCTGCAGATGCCATCGGAATGACGGCCGCAACGTTGCTTTTGGATGCGATAGAGAATGAAAATATCCATACCATTCAGCATGTTGTCCTAAAAGCAAAATTGATAGAACGAGAATCCGTTAAAAGTCTGATATAATAAATCAACTTAGGACAAAAGGAGTTATGATTGAGAAACATAGAAAATTACACCATAGGCGAAGAAATCGCCAACGCTGTAACGCATGGAATTGGGACTTTACTCGCAATAGCCGCTCTTGTACTTTTGGTGATTTTTTCAAGCATTTACGGAAACGCGTGGTATGTTGTGAGTTTTTCCATCTACGGATCGTCGTTGGTCATACTTTATACGATGTCGACAATTTATCATGCCCTACCTCGGGGCAAGGCAAAGGATATCTTCGAAATATTCGATCATTCTTCTATATTTCTTCTGATAGCCGGAACGTACACTCCATTTGAACTCATAACCCTCAGAGGTTCTGTAGGATGGACATTGTTTGGTATAACATGGGGCATGGCTATCATCGGTATACTTTTCAAAGTTTTCTTTGTAAAAAAGTTTGTTGTCCTTTCGACATTGATCTACATAATAATGGGCTGGATGATAGTCTTTGCCATAAAGCCCTTGTTTGAGAAGTTACCAATTGATGGCATTGTCTTCCTTGTAATCGGAGGAATCTTTTATACACTGGGTACTGTTTTTTACATTCGAAGAAAAATGAAATATCACCACGCTGTCTGGCACCTTTTCGTTATCGGTGGCAGCGCAATGCATTTTTTTGCCATTCTGTTTTATGTTTTACCGCTTATGTCTATTTTAAAACATCAGTAAGTTAATTCAAAAACCATATTCCCTTCAGGATCAAAAAGTTGTGCTTTACCTTGTGGATCCCAAATCTCAGACTTTGACCAGATCAATCCTTTCGCATCTGGACCTGAATGCACAAGGACATAATGCCCCGGTTCGATGAGAAGATCATTTTCAAACACGAAATATTTACCTTCTCCGCTTGATATCTTCCATCCCTTAAGATTCACACTTTGATCTCCGGCATTTTTGATTGCCACATATTGATCGTTTCCCTGTGAAGATATCTTGAGAATCACGACATTTGGACGGAATTCTGCCTTAGGAACGTAATTTTTCGATTCATTGTATGCCATCTGAAAGAGTGTCGAAACAAACTCAACGGATCTCGTTATCTGAATTGTCGCTATCCACTTTGTCGAATCCCATAACATATTCTCGTAAGAAATAGACGAAACGAGTGAATCTTTTGAAAGTCTTTCAAAAAGTGCCTTTTCGCTTCTATCTATTTCAAGCAGAGATTGAGCATAATACCATGCCGTTTTTGAATTTTCCAAAGATGCGTTTATTATATCCGTAACGGTGGATATTTTAGTCGGAAGGATCATCGATGCGTCAAAATGTTTGTCGACTATCGCACTTTCCCACAGGCCGTGTATACCGCTTTGACCTGTCATCTGACCTTCAAAATTGACCGTTGCATGTAAAGGCATATTGATATCCGATGCAAAATGTGCGAGTATTCCCGCAATCTTTGGTACATCAGGAGAGTTTGTCGCTATATCCTCAATGAGCAAATGATAATACTTATCTATAGCCCATGGAGCGTAACCGTGCCCTCTTCCTATCGCTTCTCCGTAAGTTTGCATGTAATTTTCTATCTTCGATCTCAGATTATCAAAAGGCGGCTCGGCATAAAAATCTATTTCCATGAAATGTGCGGTTCCCGGTTCGAAATCCTGATGTTCGTCTGGATAGGTTGAGTACATGGCTATTTCATTTTCAAGTGGAAAAAAATAATCTAAAGCCTTTCCCCCAAGTCGTTCGATGGCAGTTCGTGCTATCAGTCTGTGAACAGAAAATCCCCATCCGAAAAGTGAAATTGAAAATGCGCAGATCAAAAAAACCGAAAAAATTATCTTTTTCACCTTTACCCACACCTCCCTTAGGGTAAAAATTATATCACAAACTTGACGAAATCAAGACCATGATGTAAAATTGGTTTGGCTTTGTTAAAAGGGAGGATACCATGCTCTATTTAGCTCATATTGTGAAATCAGAAAATGGTTTTAGATATCAAACGCTTGAAGAACATCTTGAAAGCACAGCATTTCTTGCAAGGCAATTTTCTGAAAAATTTGGAGCACCTCAGTGGGGATATCTTGCAGGTCTTTGGCATGATCTCGGAAAATATTCCGATCAATTCCAGGAAAAATTAAAAAGAATCACGGAAAATAAGCCTGATATGCATGTCGATCATTCGACTTACGGCGCTCAAAGAGTTTGGAAATTGGAAAAGTTTGGCAAAATAATCGCTTATGCAATAGCAGGTCATCATTCTGGACTTCCGGACGCAACAGGAGAAGACTCGTCTCTTCAATTTCGCCTTCAAAAAGAAGTTCTGCACGTTAATGAGACATGTATCCCGAAAGAAATACTTTCGTATCCAGATTTAACCACTGATTTTTTAATCAGATGGTTCAGAGGCCTTTCAGATACTAAAAGGGCATTCGCACAGGCGTTTTTCATCCGCATGGTTTATTCATCGTTGGTCGACGCCGATTTTTTGGACACTGAAAAATTCATGGATCCTCAAAGATATTCGAAAAGATCTCAATTCAAAAACATTTCGGAACTCAGAAAAATCTTCATCGATGAAATGGAAAAATTTCAAAATCAAAAATTATTAGAAGGTAAAGGAATAAACAAGATAAGAAATGAGATTTACAAAGCGTGTCTTGAAGCAGCACAACAGCCTCAAGGTATTTTTTCTCTTACCGTTCCGACGGGTGGAGGTAAAACGCTTTCATCTCTCGCTTTTGCATTTGAACACGCTATCAAGCATGATCTTGAAAGGATCATATACGTGATACCTTACACAAGCATAATAGAGCAAAATGCTGAAGTCTTCAAAAGAATACTTGGTAATGACGCCGTAATTGAACATCATTCGAATTACGTTGAAAAAGATGACGATAAAGAAGATGAAGAAGCCAGAGTATTGGCATCGGAAAACTGGGATGCACCGATTATCGTTACAACGAATGTCCAGTTTTTCGAGTCTTTGTTTTCAAACAGAACATCAAGGGCAAGAAAAATACATAACATAGCCAAAAGCGTCGTAATTTTGGATGAAGCGCAGATGATCCCGGCCGATTATCTTTATCCGTCGATGGAAGTTCTGCGAGAATTATCTTCTCACTACGGAACGACGATTGTTTTGTGCACCGCCACACAACCTGCTTTGAACAAACGGGAAAATTTCGAAGGACTTGAAAATGTAAAAGAGATAATTTCCAATCCGGAAAAATTGGCAAAAGATTTAAAACGCGTCCATGAAAAGTACATAGGAGAACTCGATGATCAAACGCTTGGACAAAAAATTGCCTCCGAAAAACAGGTGCTTTGCATCGTCAACAGTCGAAGAAATGCCGTCGATCTTTACAAAATACTTGAAGATCAGAACGATAAGGAAGGCAACTATCATCTCAGTGCTCTGATGTGCCCGGCGCACCGCAGCAAAGTTTTGAAAGAGATAAGGCAAAGGCTAAAAAATGAAAATACCTGCCGGGTCGTGAGCACTCAACTTGTGGAAGCGGGAGTGGACGTCGATTTTCCTGTTGTTTATCGGAGCCTCGCAGGACTTGATTCGATAGTTCAAGCAGCGGGAAGATGCAACAGAGAAGGTAAATTGAAATATGGCGATCTTTTTGTCTACAAACCGTCTAAAGGTATTCCTGCCATTTCGGATTTCAGACCGAGGGCGGAAGAAGCAGAAAGCATAATAAGTCAAAACTGTGACGGTTTTCTTTCTTTGACTTCGATAAATGATTTTTTTGAATCATATTACTGGAGGAAGGGAAATAACCTTGATAAAAAGGAAATATTAAGGGATTTCAAAGAAGGCCTTGCAAAATTAAACTTTCCGTTTAAACAAATTTCAGAAAAATTTCGTATAATAGAAGATGTCCAAAAACCTGTTTTTATCCCTTACGATGAATCGGCAGAAGATCTTATAAATCATTTGAGATATCATGTGTCAATTGAAATTCTGAGAAAACTTCAACGTTATACAGTTCAGATACCAGAAAGAACCATCCGACAGCTTCAAAATGCGGGATATTTAGACCCCTTTAATGACGAATTTTGGACATTAACCGAAATCGGCAGAAAGGAGGTTTATAACGAGAAGATAGGATTGACGCTTGATACACCCGAATTTTATCAGGTAGAAACAACGATTTTGTGATGAAAGGGGGTAGAATTGTGGCTTTCGGAATTAAATTGAAGGTATGGGGTGATTACGCATGTTTTACCAGACCGGAAATGAAAGTTGAGCGGGTAAGTTACGATGTGATAACTCCATCTGCCGCAAGAGGCATACTGGAGGCTATATACTGGAAACCTTCAATAATCTGGCGAATTGACAAAATTCACGTTTTGAAACCAATACGTTTTACAAATATCCGCAGAAATGAATTAGAAAATAAGATATCTGTTGCGAATGCCAAATCGGCAATGAAAAATCCCGAATACAAACTCGAAACCTTTATAGAAGACAAACGTCAACAACGTGCTGGATTAATTCTCAAAGAGGTCGCTTACCTCATATATGCACATTTTGAAATAACAGACAAAGCCGGTAAAGATGATCCGACAGATGTCAAACCTGAAAAACACTTTGCGATATTCAACAGACGTGCCTCTGCCGGACAATGTTTCAGCCAACCGTATCTGGGTACAAGAGAATTTTCAGCAAATTTTTCTTTGATTGAAGATAAACTTCCTGAGTCTGAACTTCCACAAGATCAAAGAAACAAAGATCTCGGCTGGATGCTGTACGATATCGATTTCGATCACAACATAGAAGCACGTTTTTTTAGGGCTGAAATGAAAGACGGTGTGATCGACGTGCCACCTTACAAGGAGGTATTCAAATGATCCTTCAAAAACTTTATCTTTACTACCAGAGACTAAATCAAAATTCGGAATCCGAAATTGCGCCTCCGGGATATTCCACAGAAAAAATTCATTTTGCGATTGTGATAAACAAAAAAGGTGAAGTTGTCCGTGTCATGGATCTGAGAGAAACTGACGGGAAGAAAAAGTACCCTAAACTCCTTGTTGTACCCCAAATATTTCAAAAAAGGACAAGTGGAAAAAAGGCAAATTTTTTATGGGACAATTCAAAATATGTTCTTGGAATAGACAAGGAAAAATCTCAGGATGCACTCGAATGCTTTGAAATATTCAAACTTTACCATGCCGAAATGGGTAAAAACTGTGTGGATGAAGGGTACAAAGCCTTACTTTTGTTTTTGGAAAAATGGAAACCCGAAAATATAGAAAATTTAGACTACAAAGAAGATATTCCGGGATCCAACATCGTTTTCAAATTTGAAGATGATGCAAATATTTTTCTTCATGAACGATCAGCGTTAAAGCAATTATTGATGAAAATAAGATCACAGAACGAAACTGCAACCGTATCACAGTGTCTTGTTAGTGGAGAAGATCAACCGATACCCAATATACATCCTTCGATAAAAGGTGTCAAAGGAGCACAATCTTCAGGTGCGGCAATCGTTTCTTTCAATATCGATTCTTTTAATTCTTACAATAAAAAACAAAACTTTAATGCCCCGATAGGTGAAACAGCCGCATTTTCCTACACTACGGCCTTAAATCATTTACTTGATAGAAATAGCCGTCAAAAGATTCAGATAGGTGATACCACGACTGTTTTCTGGGCAGAACGTCAATCTCCAATCGAAGATTTTTTTGGTATGGCACTTGATCCGGAAAGCACTTTCGGGTCTGACAACAAAGAAGTTTTCGATTTTCTGAACGCTGCCCGTGATGGTAAAAAAATAGAAAAAATAGATCCTGAAATTGGGTTTTACATACTTGGCCTTGCACCTAACGCATCACGAATTGCCGTGAGATTTTGGTATGCTTCTACCGTCGGTGAAATTGAAAACGCTCTCGGTCAACATTACTCGGATATGAGAATAGACCGGAATTTTCCTGAAAAAGAAAACGAATATCCCGGAATATGGCGACTTTTAAAAGAAACAGCCGTACTCGGTAAAAGTGACAACATAAATCCTAATCTTTCCGGTGCATTCGTGAGATCGATCTTGACAGGAGATTATTACCCTTACGAAATTTTAAGCGAAACTTTGGAAAGAGTTCATGCAGACGGAGATGTGAATTATTACCGTGCCAGTTTGATAAAAGGATACCTTTCGAGAAAGTACAGGAAGAGAAATTTAAGATTGGAGGTTAATATGAGTTTGAACACTGGCTTGAAAGATCCAGGGTACCTTTTGGGACGTTTATTTGCGGTCATTGAAAAAGTTCAGGAAGAAGCAAATCCGGGGCTTAACGCGACGATCAAAGACAGATACTTCTCTTCGGCATCTGCAACGCCACGTGCCATTTTTCCGCAACTGATTAGATTATCACAGTATCACTTTGCAAAACTTGATTCCGGAAGAAAGACAAACATGGAAAAACTCGTTCAAGAAATAGTAGATGACGTTGATACTTTTCCGGCACACCTTGATATGGAAGAACAAGGCATGTTCGTGCTCGGATATTACCAGCAAAGAAAAGATCTTTTCACGTCCAAGAAAGAAAATTTAAAGGGGGAATGAAATATGGCAAACCAAATTCAAAATCGATACGAATTCGTTTATCTTTTTGACGTTGAAAACGGAAATCCGAACGGTGATCCCGATGCTGGGAATATGCCGAGGATAGATCCGGAAACGAATTTTGGAATTGTCACAGACGTTTGCTTGAAAAGGAAAGTAAGAAATTACGTTGATGTTAAATTCAACGATAAATCTCCCCACAGAATTTACATCCGTGAGAAATCCATTCTCAACAACACTCATAAAGAAGCATATGAAGCAAATAATATCGCGTTATCAGAGAGCGATGATAAAAAAAGAAAAGGTTCCGGAGATGAAGTTGAAAGAGTTAGGAAATGGATGTGCGATAACTTCTATGATATCCGTACCTTCGGTGCAGTTATGTCGACAGGCATAAATTGCGGTCAGGTCAGAGGACCTATACAGATCAACTTTGGAAAAAGTGTTGAATCAATAATGCCTCTTGAGATAACAATTACTCGTATGGCCGTTGCCACAGAAGAGGAAGCCAAAAAACAACAGGGTGACAATCGAACGATGGGACGCAAGCATATAATTCCTTACGCACTTTACAGAACGGAAGGATATGTTTCGGCATTTCTTGCGAATCAAACGGGTTTTAACGAAGACGACCTGAATCTTTTCTGGGAAGCACTTTTGAACATGTTTGAACACGATCATTCAGCGGCACGCGGAAACATGAATGCGAGAAAATTGATCGTCTTCAAACATCAAACCGCTCTCGGTAATGCTCCGTCGTACAAATTATTCAATGCCGTAAAGATCGAAAGAGTGAAAAAAGACGATCTGCCTTCGAGAAAATTTGAAGATTACGAGATAAAAATTGTCAGAGATAATGTACCGCAGAGCGTTGAAATAATAGAGATGCTTTAGATGTACGATGAGTCGGAGCTCATACCTATTTCTGCATTGCAACATTTCGTTTTTTGTCCGAGGCAGTGTGCTTTGATCTTTATCGAAGGAATATGGAAGGATAATTCTCTCACGGTGCAGGGGACAAATCTGCACCGGAGGGCTCACATGCCGGGTTTGGAATCAAGGCCGAATGTGCGTAAAATTTTTGATATGCCTCTCAGATCTTTAACATTAGGACTTATAGGAATGGCAGACGTTGTGATGAAAGACAGAAATGGAAGTTATATTCCGTTAGAATACAAACACGGAAGACCAAAGATGAAAGAAATGGACACAGTACAACTGTGTGCCCAAACTCTGTGTTTGGAAGAAATGACCGATAAAGTCATAGACAAAGGTTTTATATACTATTTTGGAACCAGGAAACGAATCGATGTGGTTTTTGATCAAAAATTAAGAGATCAGACACTGGAAACCATCGAAAACGTTAGAAATTTATTTCAAAAACATCAAACGCCTCTTCCCGTTTTTTCAACGAAATGTAAGTCATGCTCTTTAGTCGATCAGTGCTTACCCTCCACCGTTGAGAAGTCTCAAAAAGTTCAATCATATCTTTTAAAAATGACAGAAAATGATCCTGAAGGTGGTTCACAATGAAAAGAATTTTGAACACTTTGTTTGTGAATACTCAAAAGATCTATCTGAAAAAAGAAGGCAATACCGTAGTCGCAACACTTGATAAAAAAATCATTCTGCAATTGCCTCTTATAAATATCTCAAACATAGTTTGTTTTGGGAATATTCGAGTAAGTCCAATGCTTCTTGGAAATTGCGCAAAGATGGGAGTAGGAGTTTCATTTTTAACTGAAAGCGGAAGATTTTTGGCTAAAGTTCAAGGTCCTACTGCTGGAAATGTGCTTTTAAGAAGAGTTCAATACAAATTGGCAGATGATCCTGCTAAATCCACAGAAATTGTAAGAAATATAGTAACTGCAAAAATTGCAAATTCTCGAACTGTTTTGCAAAGAACTTTGCGGGATCATCCGGAAAAAGTTGACGAAATGAACTTAAAAGAAGCAATTGAAAAATTGGGAAGAAATATCATAATGGTTCAAAAGGCTACCAATGTTGATTCAATAAGAGGTATTGAAGGCAGTTCAGCACAAGTGTATTTTAACGTTTTTAACGATTTGATAGTCTCTCAGAAAAATGATTTTGTTTTTAAAGAAAGATCTCGTCGTCCTCCGCTTGATAAAGTAAATGCCATGCTGTCTTTCGTTTATACGTTGCTTTACAATGACATACGTTCATCATTGGAAACAGTGGGCCTTGATCCGGCAGTAGGTTTTCTGCACACTGACAGACCGGGAAGAATGTCGCTTGCGCTTGACATGATGGAAGAATTTCGTCCTTACTTTGCAGATCGTTTGGTGCTTTCGATGATAAATTTGAAAGAAATAGTGTCAAACGATTTCAAAATGTTGGATAATGGTGTTTACCTAATGAAAGACAACGCACGTAAATCTGTAATTGCATCTTATCAAAAAAGGAAACAAGACGAAATATATCATCCTTTCGTTAATCAGAAAATGCATCTTGGTCTTGTATTTTATATACAATCATTGCTGATGGCGAGATATATAAGAGGAGACATTGACGGCTATCCGCCATTTGTGTGGAGGTAATCGCTTATGATGGTACTTGTAAGTTACGATGTTGCACAAGATGAAGGGGGCAAAAAAAGACTTCGAAAAGTAGCAAAAATTTGCGAAGATTACGGTCAACGCGTTCAATATTCCGTTTTTGAATGTCTTGTTGATCCTGCCCAGTGGGAAGAATTCAAAAGTGCACTAATAGACAAGATAAATCCTGAATATGATAGTTTAAGATTCTATTTTCTTGGTGCTAATTGGCAAAGGCGTGTGGAACAACTTGGTGCAAAACGATCTTACAATCCAGAAGGTCCTTTGATGATTTGAAACGCGAACCTGTATTTAACATATAATTATCAGGATCTTCGCAAAACGTTGATTTCAAAGATTTCAATTTATAAAATTGGTTATATTTTGTCATCAAATTTATTCTCAAATCACATAGTAAGCGGAGAGATTTAGATTAATTCATGTCATTTAAGGATTTAAGATAATGCTGTCGCGCCCCATAGGGGCGTGTGGATTGAAACCCAGATTGATCAATTGCGATCCCTTGTGGCGTTGTGGTCGCGCCCCATAGGGGCGTGTGGATTGAAACTTGTGGAACGAGGTAACTTGCGACTTGACTCAACGTCGCGCCCCATAGGGGCGTGTGGATTGAAACATCAAAGCCCTTGTTTTTGAAAAACATGAGCAGTGTCGCGCCCCATAGGGGCGTGTGGATTGAAACTGTTTAATAGTGGATATACGATAGGACACGCACTCGTCGCGCCCCATAGGGGCGTGTGGATTGAAACATTTGTCAATGCTCCTTGTGATGCTCCTGAATAGTCGCGCCCCATAGGGGCGTGTGGATTGAAACTTCAATTACTTTAATTGCTATCTCATCGTCCCATACGTCGCGCCCCATAGGGGCGTGTGGATTGAAACGTTCTGTATGTGAAAACCGCCGTTATCGCGGCCGAGTCGCGCCCCATAGGGGCGTGTGGATTGAAACCCTAAAAAGTCTTCACAAGTTCACAAGGAGATAGTCGCGCCCCATAGGGGCGTGTGGATTGAAACAACAAAAACAACTAATGTTAATCCGGTTAGTTCAAGTCGCGCCCCATAGGGGCGTGTGGATTGAAACATGGCGATGTGGTATGCACCTGCTGTGGATATGGCCGTCGCGCCCCATAGGGGCGTGTGGATTGAAACATTGATGAAAAAGGCATTGACAGATTTTCTTTTGTCGCGCCCCATAGGGGCGTGTGGATTGAAACCATAACATTGTTTGATCCGTTGCTTGCAACCCACGTCGCGCCCCATAGGGGCGTGTGGATTGAAACATAATAGCACCGGTGCACAAATAAGTAACAATGCAGTCGCGCCCCATAGGGGCGTGTGGATTGAAACAAACAATATCACAGCCTTTAACGATAACACCCAACCGTCGCGCCCCATAGGGGCGTGTGGATTGAAACTTATGGTGATTTTAGAAGTGAGCACGATGTAATGGTCGCGCCCCATAGGGGCGTGTGGATTGAAACTTTGCCATCATAAAGAATACAAGGGCCACACCGGGTCGCGCCCCATAGGGGCGTGTGGATTGAAACATAACTTCTTTCATAGTTTTTCTTGATGCCATTTTGTCGCGCCCCATAGGGGCGTGTGGATTGAAACATTGCAGTATAGGATGCTATTATTGCATTCATAGCGTCGCGCCCCATAGGGGCGTGTGGATTGAAACTATAAGAAGCGATAAAGTGAAAATGAAAAATATTGTCGCGCCCCATAGGGGCGTGTGGATTGAA
The DNA here is from genome assembly GCA_021800445.1 of bacterium. Classification (GTDB taxonomy): domain Bacteria; phylum Thermotogota; class Thermotogae; order Mesoaciditogales; family Mesoaciditogaceae; genus Athalassotoga. The sequence goes on from JAJYYZ010000024.1 coordinate 29,322, forward strand.
AC
>JAJYYZ010000025.1 GCA_021800445.1 bacterium
TTATCCGTCATTCATCCATATTTTCGTGTAGATTTTTATTTTGATTCATCGATTCACTTTCATGTAGATTTTTTATGAGTCAATTCGTGATCTTGACAATATCTCTCTCAGTTTGTATAATCATCTTACGTGTATGACTTGATTTAAGGAGGTTACCATGAAACGTACGTATCAACCTAAGCGCAGGAAAAGAGCCAAAACTCATGGATTTCTTTCAAGAATGAGTACAAGTTCTGGAAGAAGGGTTTTGAGCAGTAGACGAAGGACCGGAAGAAAAAGATTAACGGTTTAAACGCTTTTGAACCGATGAATCGTCTCAAAAGAGAAAAAGATTTTCAGAGGATTTTTTCCGAAGGTCAAAATGTATCAAACGAGTTATTGTCGATAAAGTATTTTTATAACGATCTTGGACGGCCAAGAATGGGAATAGTTGTATCAAAAAAATTTGGGAAGGCTCATGTTAGAAATAGATTTAAGAGATACAGTCGAGAAGTTTTCAGAACAAATAAACCACAAAATGGAATCGATATGATCGTCATTCCCAAAAAAAGTTTAAAAGATCATTTCGAAAATATGAGTTTCGATACATTCAGATCTTCTTTTCTTTTTTTACTCGGGATTTTAGAAAGAAAGGTTCCAAATGAGATTTAGAGATATTTTGATCAAGCCGATAAAACTTTATCAAAAATATATTTCTCCGTTGAAACCACCTTCTTGCAGGTTTACACCTACTTGCTCAAATTATGCTGTTGAGGCTATAGAAAGATTTGGTTTTTTCAGAGGCCTTATACTTTCTGTTTGGCGTGTTTTAAGATGCAATCCGTATAACAAAGGAGGAGAAGATCCCGTGCCAACAAAATTCATCATTGGAGGTAAACACAGGTGACAAAAAAACTGTTTTTTCTTATACTTCTTGTAGTTGCTGTTTCGACTTTTGCCTTTGCGATCCCTAAAGTAAATGTTGCCGTTTCTTCTGACACAGCAACTGTTACGACTAAACTTTACGAATACAGCGTAGATCTTAAAAGTGGTTTTTTAATGAATGAATACAGCGTTTTTTACGAGCATGTGTATTCTTGGTCTAATACCGGCGACGGATTGGTGTTATCGTACGATGGCAAACCTTTAGTTCCTACAAGTTGGTCATTCGATAACCATGAAAAAAAGAATTTCCAAACAATTTCAAATGTTACGATTAACTTTTTTTACGATGTTAACGGTCAAAGTGTTGAAAAATCAATAACTTTTGTGAATAATCCGAATTACGAGGTCATCGTATCTGTAAAAGCTCCCAAAAATTTACAGCTTGGGTTGACCTTTCCAACTCTTGAATCGAATTTCAACCGTGACGGTGGAAGCGTGTTCGGCTCTTTCTATTCTCAAAAAGGAATTGTAACGTTTTCATCAATCACAAACGGAACCTTTAACGGGAATGGTGAGGCCACTTTTTCTGGCAATCTAACATCTAAAATTTACATGGGTCCTGTGAAAAATACCTTGATTTTTTCAGTTTTCCCTGATCAACAGAATATCATTTCTCAATTCATTGGCACATATCCGGGCGCTGAGCCTTGGTATTCATGGTTTATGTACATATTCGTGGTATTTCTCAACTGGTTGTATGATTTAACCGGTAATTACGGATGGGCGATAATCCTATTTGGAATAATAATTAGGGTCGTACTCTACCCACTCTTTCACGTGCAAATGAAATCTATGTTAAAAATGCGCGATTTACAGCCAAAGATCCAGGAACTTCAGAAAAAATATAAAGATCCAAAAAAAGTGCAAGAAGAGCAGATGAAACTTTTCAAGTCCGAGGGTGTGAATCCGGCAGGAGGTTGTTTACCGCTTTTAATCCAATTCCCGATACTTGCGCTTTTGTATTACGTCATTTTTTATTCCAGAGAAGTTTTTGCTTACAATCCTCAATTTTTGATCTGGAATGATCTCTCAGTCGGTGGAGTAAGTGTCAATATCCTTCTACTTCTGTTAATAGTTGTTTTCACGGTTTGGTCTTCTTTGTGGACAAGCACAAAGCCAAGTCAGGTTTGGTTGGCTGCCGGTATGTCTGCGGTAATGGAGTTCATATTCATAGAATTTCCGGTTGGCCTTTTCCTCTATTACACCACTTTTTCCGGAATGCAAGTTTTAACAAGTTACGTGGCTGCCAGAATATATCATATGAAAGGTATAACATGGCGTGAAGTCTTCGGCATGAATCCAAAGGTTCAATGGGGGGACAAGAAATGGAAAAAGAATTCGAAGCAAAAAGTATAGAGGAATCCCTCGAACTTGCATGTAAAGAATTAAATGTCAGGAAGGAAGAAATAAATTTTTCTGTTGTGCAAGAACCTTCAAAGGGATTTTTGGGGATAGGCTCAAAAAGCGCGTTAGTGAAAGTTTCTATCAACGATAATTACAATTTAAGGATTATCAAAGAATTTCTCGAACAGATGCTCAAATTTTATGGTCAAGAAGGAGAAATAATTGTTGATGTACTCAAAGCGATGTCTTTGTACTCGGTGAAAGTTAAATCAAAAAGTGCTCTTTCTAACTTCATAGGCAGACACGGGAAAACGATGGAATCGGTCGAACATCTTCTATCCGTTTATGTCAACAAGATGAACGATCATAAAATTTCCATTTTGTTAGATGTCAACGACTATAGAATAAGAAGAGAAATGTTCATAAGAAAAATGGTTAACGATGCCATCATCAAGATTAGAAAGCAAAATGTCAGAAGGATATCTTTAGATCCAATGGACAACAGAGAGAGAAAGATCGTACACGAGATGCTTTCACACAACAGCGATCTTAAAGCCTATTCGGTAGGTAACGAACCATACCGTCATATAGTCATAGAGAATTTAAAAGTTAGAATTTAAGAAGGTGATTGAGTTGAAAAAGTTAATCGAATCAGTTCCAAATTTCAGCGAAGGGCGTCGCAAAGAGGTTGTAGAAGAGATAATAAAAGTATCCGAAGAAACTCAAAATGTGTGGATTTTTGACTGGTCGATGGATGAAGATCACAACAGATCTGTTGTGACTATTGTAGGAGATCCTCAAGCAGTTGCGGAGGCCATATTCAAAATGTCGAAAAAAGCCGTTGAACTCATAGATCTAAGGCACCATACGGGTGAGCATCCAAGAATGGGTGCAGTTGATGTGATCCCGTTCGTTCCAATAAAAGGTACCACTATGGAAGAATGTATCGATATTTCAAAATCGGTTGGTAAAAGAATCGGAGAAGAATTAAATGTTCCCGTGTACCTCTACGAAAGATCCGCAACAAAACATTCGAGAGAAAACCTTGCGGATATAAGAAAAGGAGAATTTGAGGGATTTTTTGATAAAATTAAATCACCGGATTGGGTACCAGATTTTGGCCCCAAAGCAGTTCATCCCACCGCTGGTGTCGTTGCCGTTGGGGCAAGGGAATATCTCATAGCCTTCAACGTTAACCTTGGCACAAAGGATATCAAAATAGCCGAAAATATAGCAAAAAGCGTCAGAAATTCGTCCGGAGGATACAGATTCATCAAGGCCATCGGAGTTGATCTTAAAGAAAAAGGCGTAGTTCAGGTATCGATGAACATGACTAATTACAAAAAAAGTCCGCTTTACAGGGTATTTGAAACTATAAAATCAGAGGCTGAAAGATATGGAGTGCCAGTCGTCGGATCGGAAATAATCGGAATGATGCCTATGGATGTGATGATTCAGACGTGTAACTTTTATTTAAGAATAGATAACTTTTCCGGTGACAAGGTGATAGAAAATAAATTGCTTGACAAACTCAGTGAATCTTGAGATAAGGAATGTAAAGATCGCAACGGCTACCGGTATTTCTCCTGTAACCGATTATGTTCTCAAATATATCACCGGAAATATAAAAATTTCAGATGGCAAAATAATTTCGATAAGCAATGAATCTTCGGAATCCGAAAATGTTTTTGAAGGTGATGGCATGCTTGCAATTCCGGGCTTTGTCGATCCTCACACCCATATCCCTTTTGTGGGTGACAGAGCCAAAGAATTTTTGATGCGTGCGAAGGGCGCGAAATATTCTGAAATTTTGAAAGCGGGAGGAGGTATTCATTCCACAGTCGATTCGGTAAGAAAAGCCTCTTTTGATGATCTTGTCACGCATGGGCTTAAATATGCAAGATGGTTTTTGAAAAGTGGCGTTACGGCCATAGAGTGCAAAAGCGGATACGGACTTGATTTTGAAAATGAAATAAAGCAACTTGAGGCTATAAAAAGGATTTCTGAAAACATACCTCAAAAGGTGGTTTCTACTTTTCTCGGCGCACATGCGGTTCCATCTGCTGGTGAAAAAGCATATCTTACTGAATTAAAGCATATGTTAGATGTTGTGAAAGAGAAAGATCTTGCAAAATTCGTCGATATCTTTTGCGATGAAGGCGCTTTCTCGGTTGAAGGATCTGTTAAATATATGAATTATGCGAAATCAAAGGGTTTTAAAATAAGAGTGCATGCGGACGAACTTTCATCGAATGGATTTGCGGGAATTGCATCGGATCTCGGTGCTACAAGCGTCGATCATCTTGCCATGTGTTCAAAAGCAGAGATTAAAAAAATGGCTCAAAACAAAACAATGGCAGTTTTACTCCCGTTAACAAGTTTTTATCTTAAAAATGCTTTTGCCCCGGCACGTGCAATGATAGACGAAGGCGTACCGGTAGCACTTGGTTCCGATTTCAATCCTGGTTCCAACACTTTTTATTCACCGTTTTTGAACATCCATGTGGCAGTTAACCATCTTAACATGACTCCCAAAGAGGCCTTTGTTGCGCACACACTTAACGCGGCATGTGTAATTGGGCTTGAGGAAGAAATTGGAACTGTTGAGATCGGAAAAAGGGCTGATATTCTTATACTCGATGCACCAGATATAGAATACATTCCTTACATGCCAACGAATGAACTTGTCAGAGCAGTTTTTATAAATGGAGTTGAAGTTTTTGAAAATAGAGATAGTTTTCCCCGGCAAAATTAAAAATGACTTTATCTTGGTAGGCTTTCAGGAATATCTCAAAAGATTAAATCGATTCGCAAAAATCAGTGTTGTTGATTTTGATCAATCTCATTCGAAAGATCCCAAAATATGTGTTGAAGAAGAATCAAAAAAACTGGTAAAATATTTATGCGGAAGAAAATTCACATTGCTTGATGTAGATGGAATTGAAATTAATACTCATGAGTTTTCCTCTTTTATAAAGAGAGAAATTGAAAAATCGGAGATAATTTTTGTGGTGGGGGGAACTTACGGTGTCTCTGAAGAAGTTAAACAACTCGCGAATTTTAGGCTTTCTCTATCTCCTATGACATTTACACATTCAATGACGCTACTTTTGCTCGTTGAACAGATTTACAGAGCGATGAAAATTATTTCCGGTCAACCGTACGATCATTGAAAAGGAGGTTGTTTTAATTGGAGGTTGATCCTCTGAGTAGTACGTATATTCTGTGGGGAATATTTGCAATTTTAATCATGCTAGGCCTTTCCGCATTTTTTTCAGCTTCAGAAACATCAATGCTCAGTGTTAGCAGAAAGAGACTTCGTGATGCCATAAGCAGTGATGCAGAAAACATGAATTTTGAAAATCAGCTGAAAACATCGAACAGGTATCTAACCGTTATACTGATTTTGAACAATGTTGTTAACATTTTGCTTTCTTCCTTTACAACCGTCATGGCAATTCAAATTCTTCCAAAAGGGATTTCCGAAGGAATAGTCATTACTGTCGTGACGATCATAGTCACGATCTTCATAGTCATCTTTGGCGAGATAACACCAAAATTGTATGCCAGATCAAACGCGGCGAGATTTTTCAATTTCTCATTTTCGATAGTCAGATTCTTGGATATAGTTTTACGACCCATTACCTTAGTCCTTAATGAATTTTCAAATCTCATAAACAGACTTTTAACGAGAAACAGAGATGTAGAACCTTTTATTTCAAGCGATGATATACTTTTTGAGATAAACACCGGCGAAAACATAGGAGTAATTGAAGAAGAGGAAGGTGCTATACTTAAAGGCGCACTTGAACTTAAAAATACTTACGTAAAAGAGATAATGGTTCCGAGAACAGAGATGGTAACGCTTGAATCCGAAGAAACACTCCGAGAATCTATAACAAAATTCGATGCGTCGAAGTATTCAAGACTTCCCGTATACAGAGAAAATGTGGATCATATAGTTGGAATATGCTACGTGAAAGACATAATTTCTGTTCTTAACTCTCAAGGAAGAGACATGCTTGATAAAACGCCGGTAAAAGAAGTGATGAAAGTTCCTTATTTTGTGCCGGAAACAAAAAAAATAGACGATCTGTTACACGAAATGAGATACATGAAGATGCATATAGCGATAGTCGTAGATGAATATGGCGGAACAGCGGGACTTGTTACGCTCGAGGATGTGCTCGAAGAATTGACGGGAGAGATTTTTGACGAATATGATATGGATGAAGATAACATTCAGATAAAAAGAAGCGACAAAAATACTTATATCATAGACGGATTAACTCCTATAAACAACATCGAAAGAGAAACAGGGCTATCTTTTCCGGAAAGCGAATTTGAGACAATTGGAGGATATCTTTTGAAGATATTTGAAAGAGTTCCCAAACCCGGTGAAATTGTGGAAACCAAAGATTTTACCGTTAAGGTACTTGAATCTAACAGATTGAGAATCATAAGAATAGAACTCAAATTGAAAGGGATGAATGACGTTGACGGTTCAAGAACTGATAAAGAAAGCTAAAGAGGCAAAGGAAAAAGCCTATGCGCCATATTCTGGCTTTAAAGTTGGTGCCGCCGTCGAGGCTGAATCTGGAATCATATACACGGGATGCAATGTTGAAAATTCATCTTTTGGATTGAGCATGTGTGCAGAAAGAATTGCCATTTTCAAGGCCATAAGCAAGGGCGAAAGGAAATTTAAAAAAATAGCCGTAGTTGCAAACACAAAAGGTCCTGTTTCGCCCTGCGGTGCATGCAGGCAGGTTATGGCCGAATTTGGAAATTTCGATGTAATACTTGCCAATGACGATGGAGAGATAGAACAAACCACCGTCGATCAACTGCTTCCGGGTGCTTTCGATTTAAGGAGGGATGAAAATTGAAGAAAATTTCACTTTTCATTTTCATTTTTTTGATCGTCGTTTCTTTTGCCTTTTCAAAAGACGTGTTATTTGCCTATCAAGGCGATGCCAACACTAAATCGGTTGCCGTTATAGGCACTTTTAACGATTGGTCTGCAACAGCCGACATTATGACAAACACTTTTGGGAATATCTGGATGAAAACCATTAATTTACCCGATGGAGTGTATTATTATGATTTTCTTGTGGATGGACAAATTGTAACCGATCCGGCTAATCCCAAAACTGTTCCAAATGACAAAGGCGGTTATTATTCATTGATCACGGTTGGAAATTATACCTTGCCAACTGGAAAACTCGGAAGCGGAATCATTCACAAAAATTACATCCATTTCAATCAAAACTCTTTTGAATATCTCGATCCCGCGTCTACCAAAACGATTTACTTTTCTTTTGAAACACTTCATGATGACGTTGACAGTGCCACTTTGGATGTTAACGGTTCTACGTATTCAATGAAAAGAATTGTGATGAATCAATACACTGACATCTTCAGAACTGAATTTCATCCGACTTCAACATCTTTCAATTACAAATTCTTACTTCAAAACGGAACGACAAAGGTTGAAATCGGATCGAGCGGAATCGCAACATCGTCAAACTTTTTCTTCTTTGACTTTGCATCTCCGACTGTTAGAATTCTCAGTGTTCCAAAGTGGTCTCAAGGTGCGGTTGTTTATGAGATCTTTCCTGAAAGGTTCTGGGACGGCAATTCATCGAATAATCCTCCGGGCACATTGCCGTGGGGTGGAACTCCAACAAACACAGATTTTTTTGGGGGCGATCTGAGAGGGATAATAGATCATCTTGATTACTTAAAGTCACTTGATATTAACGAACTTTACACGACGCCTATTTTTGAAGCGCCGTCAAATCACAAGTATGACACGCAGAATTACATGGAAATAGATCCGCATTTTGGAACGCTCAAAACCTTTGAAGAACTTTCCAGAGATCTTAATAAAGATGATATCCACTGGATACTTGACGGCGTTTTCAATCACACAGGTACGCAATTTTTCGCCTTCCAGAATCTTTTGAAACATCAACAAAATTCGCCTTACAAAGACTGGTATTTTGTGCTTAAGTATCCTGTTATCGAAATGCCTGGATATTACAGGACATTCCAAGATTACGCGTCTTTACCAAAATTAAACGTCATGAATCCTGATGTTCAAAAATATCTCAAAGAGGTCATAGATTACTGGACTTCAAAAGGAATAAGCGGTTGGAGAATAGATTCGGCAAATGTCATAGCCAATCAATTCCTTGTCGATCTTTATGGATGGATTCATGAAGTTGAACCAGATTCATTGGATGTTGCCGAAATATGGACTAACACGTCTCAATGGTTTGATGAAGGCGCTTTTAATTCTGTGATGAATTATCTTTTCCGAAGTGCCGCTTACAATTTCATAATTTACGGATCCGGTGCAAAAGCTTTTGTCAACGATACGAATTCGTATCTTAACACTTATCCGCCTCAACTTTGGAATTCACTATGGAATCTAATAGATAGTCAGGATACCCCAAGGGCTCTGACAGCTGCAAACGGTGATCTCAACAAGATGATGGCACTTGTGGGTTTACAGATGACCTTTCCGGGAGCACCGATGATATATTACGGGGATGAAATAGGTATGACAGGCGGTAACGATCCGCTGAATCGTGGTTGTATGATTTGGGATAAAAGCAAATGGAACATGAAACTCTTTGACTGGTACAAACTTTTGATAAATATACATGAAACAAATCCGGCACTCAGATACGGAAATTACCTTCCAATTGTGATGAATAAAGATATTTTGGGCTTCGAAAGAACTTACGATGGCCAAACTCTTTACGTTTTCATAAACGGAGGAAGTACGGTTCAAAAGATCTCAACTTCACTTTATGGAAAATTTGAGAATCTTGTTGATGGAACGATGATCGGTGGATCTGAGAGTGATTTGAATTTAACGATGCAACCATACCAGATTATGATCCTTGAAATGAGCAAATAACAAATAGCGTATGAAATTATTCCTAATTTTCAATTACACCAATTTTTTACTGGAGGCGATTGTGTGAAGAATTTCATCTTTTTGGTTTCGGGAATGATTTTGTTCTTTTCTGTGGGTTTTGCCACCACAAATTTGCTTGTCTACGATCAAATGGCGCTTGTTTCTTCAAATGCCACAATCGAAAATGGAAACAATTCGTTTATGATCCCAACCCCGAATGGTGCGATGCCGGAATCACTTGTCACATCTTCAAGCGTTTCTTACAGGTACCATGCTGCCGAATCTTACAGTCTTGAGTATCTTCTTAAAAGGTTTCTTGGCACAACGGTACAGTTTCAATTTACAAACAATTCAACGACTGTCGTAAAAAATGTACGCATACTTTCTTCGAATCCTATTATAATTCAAACAATTGACGGCGGAAAGGTATATTTTTCTCCGTCGGGTCAATTCATCTTTCCGTCTCTTCCCCAAATCGATTCTCAAAACTATTTTCTTGTTTCTACAAATGCTTCGTCCCTTTCCTACTCTTACTTGACCAATGGAATAGGCTGGAAAGCCTATTACACGCTCAACGTGGACGATAGCTTTATGAATGGCAAAATAGAAATATGGAACAAAACGGATACGACCTTCAAAGATTTCAACCTTGCTTTTCTTTCTGGACACCCATTCACGTCAAACACTTCTCAGCCTCAAATGGCAAAAACCTTTGCCGCCGCGTATGCGCCTTCGCCTTCGATGCCACAGGTGCAAAGTGTCGAAGGATATAAAATTTACAATTACGGTAAGGTAGACGAACTTGATTCGAATGACGCGATCTTTTTGCCTTTGTTTTCCAAAAACGTGAAATTGGATAAATTGAATATTGTCTACAATCCATCGCAAAATCTCACAAGTGCCGTTCAGGTTGCGAAAATCGATCACGACTTTGCCATACCGGCAGGTGTGGTCAGTCTTTACACGACAAAAGACGGCATGACTTACTTCCTTGGACAAACAAACATCACCGACACGGCATCGATGGTTTCGCTTGATCTTCAATACGGTCAGAATTTTGATTTGAGCGCAAAACAAGTCGAAACTCAAAGAACGATGGTCACGAAAGATCTTTACAGTTATACCTATCAGATAACAGCCGTTAATTCGTCTTCAAATGCCCAAAGTTTATGGATATACATTTCAATTCCGTCAGATGCGATTGTGACTTCAACGCCGACAGGCATTCAATTTGAAAAACCATCGACAACGCAGATACGTTTCCGTGTTGATTTAAAACCAAATTCGGAAGAAGTGTTCACTTACGGATTACAAACAAGTTATTGACGAACTTAAAAGACTCAGAACTTTCATGGTGAGCCGTCGGAGGACGGCTCACATAGAAAGAATGGAAGAAGATGCGGTGATTTTGGCAAAGAAGCACGGTATCGATCTGGAAAAATTGATGATTTGCGTTGACGCGCATGATCTTTTCCGCGATGTCGATCCGGCGAAACTGAAAAAAATGGCCATAGCGTGGAATATCGGAATGACGCAAATCGAGAAACGCCTTCCAATTTTACTTCATGGCAAAATCTCGGCCGAATATCTGAGAAGACGTTTCAAGATAACAGATGAAGAAATTCTTAACGCCGTTGCTTATCACACATCCGGAATTCCCACCAATTCAACGATTGTAATGGCGATGCTTATACTTGACTCAACCGAATCCGGAAGAGAATTTGAAGGCGTTGAAGAGTTAAGATCTATATCGATAAATTCTTTAAGTAAAGGATATGAGGCCGTGATCAAAAACAAACTCATTTATGCCGTTACAAATGATCTTTTGGTATTGCCGGAAACAATCGATACTTGGAATAGTTTAAGGGGAGAAAATTGAAAAATTTAATTCTTGTCTTATCCGTAATTTCTGTGGCATTTGGAATTTTTATTTTTTCTATTTTGCTTTATCCTTTTTTTCAAACGGGATTCAACACCATAGCGAATGAATATCCAAATTCTAAAGTTTACATGCTTTCTTTGATATTAGACAATTCTGGTATTTCTTCCATAGAGATAGTCGGTATGGATCTTACGACTAAAAATCTTATAATAGTAAGTGTTCCAAAGGACCTTACGTTTAACGGACAGACTATCTCAAACATTTATCAAACGTACGGGATAGAAAAGATGGAAGAGGCCATTGAAAAAGAAAGCGGAATTAAACTTACAGATTACATGATATCAACGAAAAGTAGCCTTAAAAATTATGAAAGTGGATTAAGTTACAACACCATCGGCGATCTTTTAAACAACCTTGAAAAAAATTCCAAATTAGGAGATCCCATCTCGTTCTTTTACGCTTTCAACAGTTTTTCGAATAATTTCACAAGCACGATAACACTTACGAGATTCATAAGACTTTTGAGATTTATCCAGACAAAGCCGGTCATTTCAACTATATCTTATCCTTCGATCTATCTCAACGGTTCTATTGTAACGAATGAAGGAGAATTGAAAAATTTTTCAATGGAAATGGAAAATTGTACTCCATTTCATAATCCGTTCTCTATAAAACCTGTGATCGTGAATTGCACCGGTGAAGATGCGTCAATTTTTTATCAAGATAACTGGAGTAAATGGTCCAAGAATGGCTACAATTTTGAGATAATCCCCGAAATATGTGACAACTTTTCTGGAGAAAACGTTGTGCTTGTTCTTTCTGATGCCGCATGGAAAACATCTGTGCTTAAGTCTGCTTTGTCAAAGATATACCCTAAATTGAATTTTAAATTTCTAAACGAAAATGATCCGAACTTTTTGAAAATGTACTACACGATAAGCAATTGGGCTGCTTCAAAGAGGTATTACACGCTTGGAAATTATGATTTTGTAGTTTTACTTGGATCTTAAACTACTTTAAAACAAATGCACAACTCAACTTGAATTATTTCTGATTTTGTGGTAGAATTTTTTTGAAACAGGTTTTGAATAGGGAAGTTCGGTGAAAATCCGACGCGGTCCCGCCACTGTAACCGGAAACGATGTCTGCAAGATGCCACTGGGAAACTGGGAAGGCGCAGATTGAGGATGACCCGGAAGTCAGGAGACCTGCCTGTTTTGAATCGAACCTGATTTAACACTCGGGGAAAGTGTTTGGTATGGTAAAAATGGGAACCAGCCGACTTTTTGTCGGCATTAATTTTTTTAAGGAGGGATTTTTGTGAAAAAGTTTGTTATTTTATCGTTGCTTTCAGCGTTTTTCGTAATGGCAGTCTTTGCATCTTACTATCCTGTAACACTCGTTGATGATGCAGGTAATGTGGTAACCATTCAAAGTACGCCGATGAGGGTTATCGATGCCGCTCCATCTGTAACGGATTTCATGTTGAAACTTGGTTATGCGGACAGAATAGTGGGCGTTACACAGTATGATGCTTACACAAAGGCACAGAATATAGGGTTACTTTATCCTCTTGATCTTGAAAAAATAATTTCTTTGAAACCAGATATAGTTTTTCTCTTCGGGGGCTTTCAACTTCCCCAATATGCAAGTCTGAAAAAATTAGGTGTGACGTCTTTTGTGCTGAATGCCAACAGCCTTAACGGTGTTTATCGTGACGTCATGGATGTTGCGACTATCATGGGAGATCCTCAAAGAGGAGAAATGCTCGTCAACAAATTGCAATCTGTGGAATCAAAGATTGAAAATGCCGCTTACACAATCCCGCTTGATAAAAGGCCGACTGTTTTCTATGGAACACCTGGAAAAGAAATATGGACGGCCGGAATGGGTTCTTTTTTAAATGAGATAATATCTTTGGCTGGCGGTGTGAATATAACCGGTAATTATGCCGGGCCGAATGGTTGGTTACCTGTCAGTCCAGAATTCGTCGTTGCCCAAAATCCAGATATAATTTTGGTTCCATATTATGTGTCCGGAGGAGAAAAGACCGCGATAGAACAGTTTGATACGTATCCTCCATTTGCAGATCTTAAAGCCGTCAAGACAGGACATGTCTATGCGATAAACGGAAATATTGCATCTCAGCCGAATACTCAACTTATAGATTTACTTCGGGAGATTTACGATATTTTCCAGAAATGGTGAAGAATTCAAGGGAAAAGATCTTTTGGATCGCGCTTCCCTTTATTCTTATATTCATCCTCGCAAATATCGCGTTTGGTCCCGTTTACATACCTGTACTTGAAGTTTTTAAAGCACTTGTCGGAATGAAAGTGCCGTCAACGGATAAAATCATAATCCTTCAATTGAGACTTCCAAGAATTTTACTTGGATTGGGAGTGGGGGCGGCACTTTCTGTGACGGGTAATGCTTTTCAAGCCATGTTGAAAAATCCTTTGGCAGATCCTTACATCCTTGGTGTTTCATCCGGCGCTGCCTTCGGAGCGATTCTTGCCAACGTGATAGCACAACTTTACTATCCGAATTTTGTCTTTTACATGTGGATCTTTGCCTTTGTTTTTGGTCTTGTTGCTACCAGCCTAACTTATTTCGTGTCAAGAAGAGGAGGGAAACTTCCAGCGACAGAATTGATATTAAGCGGGGTCATAGTCAACCTTATGTTTGGAGCAGGAGTTACATTTTTGATAGTTTACGGATGGAGAGACGTCCAAGTAACTTCTTTTTGGTTGCTTGGAAGCCTTTCCGGAGCCGGGTGGCATGACGTAATCCTTGTGGGAATTTCTTCTGTTGCCTCTGTGGTTTTTTTCATGTCTATAAGCAAATATCTTAATGCCATGGTTGCAGGTGAAGAAGAAGCAGCGTACCTTGGAGTTAACGTTGAAATGATGAAATTGATGATATTTGTCGTAGGTACACTCGTGACGGCCATTGCCGTTTCAACATCTGGCATAATAGGATTTGTAGGGCTTATAATGCCTCACATGTCAAGAAGACTTTTTGGGTCGGATCATAAAATTTCAATGCCTGCATCTGCCATTTTAGGTGGAACCTTTATCGTTGCTTGCGATACGGTTGCAAGAACTGCCTTTACCCCATCCGAAATGCCGATAGGGACCATAACGGCACTAATTGGAGCGCCGATCTTCATATACATTTTGAGGAGGCGAGTACAGAATGTTTGAATTTTTGAAAATTGAGAATGTATCTTATTCCTACCCAAAATCTTCAAAAAACGCGATCGATAAGGTCAATTTTACCGTTAGAAAAGGAGAAATAATCGGCGTAATAGGTCCAAATGGATCTGGTAAAACGACACTGATGAAGTCCATCCTTAACATGATCGACTATAAAGGAAATATAAAGTTTTACGATCAAGAGATAAAAAAGATTTCGAGAAGATCGCTTTCAAAAAAGATCGGGGTTGTAGCCCAGGAATTCGCACCGATTTACGATATGAAAGTTTCTGAGATAGTTGAGATGGGGAGAACGCCTTACACAAATCTTTTTGGAGATCTTTCCCAGGAAGACAAAAAGCACATTGAATTTGCCTTCGAAGACCTCAACATTCACCATCTCAAAGACAGAACGTTTTACTCTTTAAGCGGCGGAGAACGTCAAATAGTTTACGTTGCGAAAGTCTTTGCACAAAATCCAGATCTTTTCCTCCTTGATGAGGCTACCGTTCATCTTGACATAGGTAATGCCCAGCATCTGCTTTTGAAGATGAAAGAAAGGGTCAAAAAGTTCGGATCCACGGTTATATCGACATTTCACGATATAAACCAAGCTTCCGCCTTTTCCGACAGAATAATAATCATGAAATCCGGCAAAATATACGCAATGGGCGATCCCGAAATGGTTTTGACAAAAGACATGATAGAAGAAGTTTACGGCGCAAATTGTGAAGTCATCAAAGATCCAAGAAATGGTACAGTTAACGTCTTCATGGATCTCGAAGACAATTCAGATGCTTTCTTTTGCGACGTACTTAAGAAATATTCTTGATACTGCAAAACTCAATGCTATTCCGATCACCACATCTGCTATGTAGTGCTGTTTTATAAAGACTGTCGATGCCACGATAAGGGCAGTCCAGATAGCGACGGGTATTCCTATTCGTTTATCGATTCGAATCCAGTGAAATGCCATCAGTGTGGATAGAGAAGTATGAAGGCTTGGAAAATCGTTGTATGGATGATCGTTTGCGTAAACGGATATTATCATCTTTGTGAAAAAATCATCTCCGGTCAGATTTGGCCTCACGATAAATGATTGGGCAAAAAAGTAGAAAGCGTAACTCACAAACCAGACGACGATCATTGAAAACGCAACAGATTTGAACATTCGTATTCTGAAGATCAAAAACGCTACCAGTGATGCGTAAATGAAATAATTGAGAGATACGTATGGAATTACAAATGGTGGGATGACAGGTATGAAATTGTCAAGATACGATTTCATGAAGATCAGATTTGGTCCATGGTTAAGTACATCGTAAAGTTCATTTGTGAAGTAAAGTGCTACAACAAGCACCGCCGAAAGCACGATGCTTTTCCACCCAGAATAAATTACACCTTGCTTAATCTGCCGATTTAGCCATTCCATGCTACCCACCCCTCTTTTTAATTGAATTTTTTGATCTTTACATCATCGATTATATACTTGATCGACTTTAAATGTGAAATATCGTCAGGACCGTTTTTTCTCTGATATCTAATCCCCAATCCTAATGTCTTTTTGTGCGTTGGCTTTCGGCATCCTGCCCTCCGCCTCCGTCCATCTTTTCAACGCGTTACGCCTCACTCATCACTGTTTTGTTTTTGCCATAGGCTATTTGCCATGTGCTTTTTTGTCGATCACGCGTTACTATTTTTTCTACATGCTACCCGCTACGAGCTACATGCTGTTTTTCAATCCCTGATCGATATTTCTTAAAATGAAGTTTTTTTTGTATAATTGATTCAAATGCTTGGGAAAAGGATGAATATTTTGGACAAAGATATTTTTTACGAAGCAGCAAAAAAATATGGTACTCCTTTGTATCTTTACGATCTTGGTGAAATAAAAAGAAGGATAAAACTCATCAAAGATACTTTAAAAGATTTAAACTTTAAAATTTTTTTCGCGATGAAGGCTAATTCCAATCCTTACCTTTTGAAATTCATGCGTTCTTACGGCATTGGTGCAGATGCCGTTTCTTTAAATGAGTACAAAGTAGCCAGATTCGCTGGCTTTTCACCCAACGAGATTGTGGTGAACGGAAATGGTAAAAGTATTGAAGATATCTCCTTTTACGCCAATGAAAAACCTATGTGCGTCAATGTCGATTCTTACGAAGAAATCAAAAAAATTGGTGATTTGCCTATGCGCATAGCGTTGAGAATAAATCCGAACGTTGATCCTAAAACGCATCCTCACATTTCAACCGGCCTTAAGGAAAATAAATTCGGAATGGATTTTGAGACGGCAAAAAAAGTTATAAGATCACTGCCAAATAATTTGCGCCTCGTTGGGCTTCATTGCCATATAGGATCGCAGATAACGGAAACGGAACCATTTATAGAGGCCTTTTCATCTTTGAAATCTTTTGCGAAAGAGGAAAAACTCGATCTTGAATTTGTGAATGTTGGCGGAGGATGGGGCATAGATTACATGGATAAAAATGATGGGATCAACCTGAACCGTTATAAAAATGATATTTTGCCAATACTTTCCTCTTTTGATCTTCCCATATATTTTGAACTCGGAAGATTCATCGTAGGTTCATCAGGATACCTTCTCACGAAAGTTAAAGAGGTGAAGAGAACGCCGCACAAAAATTTCGTGATCGTTGATGCCTCAATGGCGGATCTGATAAGACCCGCTCTTTACGATGCCCATCATGAAATAGAATTTTTATCCGGTAAATCTGAAATGATCGCTGACGTTGCGGGACGTGTTTGCGAAAGTGGAGATGTTTTTGCCCGTGAAATAAAAATCAATGTCCCTGAAATAGGTGAAGTTGGTTTGATTCACGATGCAGGTGCTTATGGATATTCGATGTCGTCGAATTACAATCTTTCCGCAAGGCCATCTGAAGTTGCCTTTGACGGTGATAAGTTTATTTTGATAAGAAAAAGAGAGAATTTTGAAGATCTTTTGAGATTGATCGAGGAGGATCAAATTTTATGAAGAGATTTGATGAAATTTTCGAAAAAGTGAAGAAGAGAAAGAAAACGGTAGTCCTTGTGGGGGCAGAAGATCGTGAGTCGTTGATAGCCCTTGATGAAGCCGTTAAACTTGGTTTTGTCGATGCCATATTGGTTGGGAATGGGAAAATTGTTAAAGACACACTCAAAGATCTTAAAATAAAAGATGACTTTGAAATTATCGATTCAGATCCATTATCATCTTCAGAAGTAGGTGTTAAAATAGTTTCTTCGGGCAAAGCAGACATTCTTATGAAAGGACTTGTGAAGACGAGCGCGCTTTTAAAAGCCGTTTTAAATCCGGAATGGGGCTTAAGGACAGGATCGCTTTTAAGCCATCTTACCGTCGTTGAAGCCAAAGATTATGACAGATTTATAGGAATAACGGATGGAGGCATGATAATAAGGCCAACACTTGATCAGAAAGTCCAGATCGTAAAAAACGCCGTTGCGTTTTTCAAAAAACTTGAAATTGATACACCAAAAGTTGCGTGTATAGCGGCAATTGAGGTTGTAAATCCGGATATGCCCGAAACTTTAGATGCTGCAGAACTTTCCGTTATGGGAAAAAGAAAGCAAATAGATGAGTGTATAATTGAAGGGCCTCTTGGTTTTGACAACGCCATAGATGAAAGGGCTGCCAGAGTAAAGGGGATAACAAATGATGTCGCAGGTCATGCGGATATATTACTTGTTCCGGATATACATTCGGGAAATTTCATAGGCAAGACGATGGACTATTGTGCTCATTACACAATAGGAGGCATAGTGCTTGGGGCAAAAGCACCGATAGTCGTCGTGTCAAGGGCTGATGAGGCAAGATCTAAACTTGCATCTATATCTTTAAGCGCACTTGCGTAAGGAGGAAGAAATGAAGAAAAGTGCTGTTATAGCAATAGGAGGAAATGCGATTCAAGGTCCGAAAGAATTACAAACAGCAGAAGTGATGAGAAAAAATTTGAATTCAACTGCCAGATATCTTGTTCAAATGTTAGACGACATAAACGTTGTGATAACTCACGGTAACGGACCGCAAGTTGGAAATTTGATGGTTCAGCAGGATCGTGCAAAGGAATTAATTCCGCCGCTTCCTCTCGATCTCAACGATGCTTACACACAGGGTATGTTAGGTTATCTTATCGTCGAGGCTATGGAAAATCAACTTTTAAATTATAACCTTAAAAGACAATGCGCTGCGATTGTCACACAAGTCGTTGTGGATCCAAAAGATAAAGCATTTCAAAATCCAACCAAGCCGGTAGGTCCATTTTACGATGCCAAAGAGGCTGAACAATTGGCAAGAGAAAAGGGTTGGAAGATGAAAGAAGATGCTGGGCGTGGATACAGGCGTGTCGTTCCGTCACCTGAACCTCTTGACATAGTGGAGAAGGATTTGATAAGAGAGTTGATGGAGAAAGGTGTTTTAACCGTGGCCGTTGGCGGAGGCGGAATACCCGTTTTGAAAGAAAAAGATGGAACAATAAAGGGAGTTGAGGCGGTCATAGATAAGGATCGCGCCTCATCTTTGCTCGCGAAGATACTTGATGTTGACATTTTCATGATCCTTACAGGAGTAGATGAGGTCTATCTTAACTATAGAAAATCTGATCAAAAAATGTTGAAGGAACTTAAAGTTTCAGAGGCAAAAACGTACATGAATGGAAATCAATTCCCTTCTGGCTCCATGGGGCCTAAAATAGAAGCGGCCATCTCTTTTGTCGAAAAGACCGGCCGTCAATGTGTTATAACATCTTTGGAAAAAGTGTCGGAGGCTATGGAAGGTAAAGCGGGTACGTTCGTAATTCCAGGATAATCGGGGGAAACGTGAATATACTTGTTCCAGTTAGTTTGGAAAACAAAGTGAATGGTTTTGATCACACAACTTACGAAAACATAGAGGATGAAATTTATTCTCATTTTTGGGATGTTGTCGTTGTTCAAAATCTGGATAATTTAAAGGTAGCCATACAATTTCAAAAATTTGGAATTCAAATTGTTTACGTTGGAACCGAAAAAGTAAAAAACGCCTTTAACGTAAACATTGATGATATCGATGACTTTCTTAACATTTTAAACTCCGTATACGAAAAGAATAAAGAAATAGACGTGTTGAAAAAAAATCAAGATTTGCTTTTCGAACCAATAAGCCTTAGTTCAAAAATGGCCATGGCATATGGAAAACTTTCCAAAATGGTTCAATCGAGAATAATAACGGTTATAGCTCAAAATGGTCTTTTAGAAGAATGGATACTTTCGAAGACGATCGGATCACATGAAACTTTTGACTTCTCCGTCCTTCAAGAAGAAGAGATAATACTTAGACTTTTCGGATCAAAAAATCATGTTCCCACCTTTTTGAAATCCACGACTATAGTTTTGATGAACTGCGATCTTGCAAATCCTGCATCCATATTGAAGACAGCGATGGCTTCATCTAACGGATATTTCTCGATTTACGGAGTAAATGAAAAAAAATCGTGCAATGCCAATTTGATCCTTCATTTTGAAAAATCTGCGAATGTTCCAAAAGCGATCTTTCAGTTGAGTGGAAAAAGTTCAATCGAGATACCTTCGTTAAAAGAGATATTGGATGATTTGCCTACCATTTTTAGGTATACGGTTTCAGCCATAGCACAAAATTCGAAAAATTTCTCTTTTAATTTTTCAGATGATGTTTTTGAAAGTTTAAAAAGAGAAGAATGGTCCGAAAATTGGAGAAGTTTTTTCAAATTTTGCAATGCTTTCATATCCGGAGAGACCATAATTCATAAAGGCATCAAAAGTGATTCTGAAATTCCCAAAATGAAGGATTACATCAAAAACGTGACGAGTGAGGGAGAAAAAGTTTTGATAAAAAAAGCAATTGAACGTTACAAAACAGACAAGAAGAAAATATGCGAGGCGCTTGGAATAAACGTTAAAACCCTTAACAAAAAAATCAAAATTTACAATTTAAAATGAAGATTATAGTTTATCTTTCGTTGGATCCTCAAAAAGCAAAAGCGGATAATCTTCCAGTTTCTCTTCCTTTGCTTGAAGAAGATTTTGAAATGGCCGCCAAAAACAACAGACTCGATCCTGACATGATAATAAGGGGCTTAAGGGCACAGATAGAAACAGGTAAAAAAATTGAATATTACTTGCCTTACTTTGTTTATTTCCTTTACGATAGGGCAAGGTTTTACATGAACATGGAAAAACTTCAAGAAGCGAGAGAAGCAGTTGAAGAGGCTGCAAGTTACAAACGAGATTACAGGTATCCTCTTCACCTTGGAATAATAGAAAGGCTGTCCGGAAATCCCGATAGATCGGAGATACTTTTGAAAGAAGCCATTGCAATGAATTCGGAGTACCTTCCGAGTAGAATAGAACTTGGCAGAACACTCATGGAACAATCCCAATTTGAAGAGGTTATCGAGACATGTAAAGAGATAATGGAGATAGATCCGTCCTTCACCATAACTTATCTTTTAATGGGAGACGCTTACCTTGCCATTGGAGACGCTAAATCCGCCATAACGCTTTACCAGCAGGCATTAACCATCGATCATGATCTACAATCTGTTCACTGGAGAATCGGCGTTGCGGCCAACATGCTTCAGAGATTTTCACTTGCCGAAAATGAATTTAAAATTTCGTTGTCTAAAAATGAGGGGGGATGGCATATGAAATACGATCTTTCTTACTCGTTGTACAGAGAAGGAAAGATTTTTGAAGCGATTCAATTACTTTCAGAAATTCAAAGATCAGGAGTTGAGACTTCTGAAGTTTTAACCGAGATGGTGATACTTCAAAAAACAATCGGCCTTTACGAAGAAGCACTTGAAACGGTTGAAAAAGGTATGGATATGGAGATAAAAGCAGAAGGATTTTTGCTTGCCTCAATAGACGTTTACGCATTTAATGGAATGATAGATAAAGCCTTAGCGCTTGTCAAATCTTTGCCTTCGGAATCTGCCGGCCCAAGAAAAAGGTTACTTGGATTTGAGGATAAATGGCAAGGGAGGATAGATCTCAGATCATTTGTGAAGTTAATAGATACTTCAAGGCCAGCGATAAAAAGCAAAATAGAAGACTTAAAAAATGATCTTGTAAGTGGTAATCAAGTTTTTGACGTTACGATGCTTTCAATTTTAAATGAGGTCGTAAAATTTCATGGCATACATTTCTATTCTGCCGAATCATCTCTTACGAGAGCCGCAATGGCCTTTTCAGGATCGATCGAGACGATAGGGCTTTTCATTTTGCTGTACAGAATCTATTTTTACACGCACGCACTCGATTATAAATTGGAAGATGCGATTGAAATCGTCATACCACAGATAACAGATATATCATGGAAAATTGGTTACGAAGTTGCGAAGGTCTTCGAATCTGATGAAATTATAGATATCGAAGATATGTCTCAAAAACTTGAAAATCCCGTTGATGTGGCAAAATTTTTTGTATCGGTCATGATCTTGGAAAATGAAGAAAACAGAACTGAATTTCTTAAGTCTTTAAATACACCTGAAATTGTGATAACGTTGATCGAGATGATCGACAATCAAAGCAAAAGTGAAAAAGAAAAAGATTAATCAGATTTTTTGAAAAAATACCAATAAAGTGCGGCATTGGCAAACTGAAAAATGGCTGCAATGAATATCGGTGCTTCCATCATTGAATAGTCCATGAAGTATCCACTTGCCGTAGGTCCTATTGAAGACGTGATCTGCTGGGGCAGATTGCTTAGCGCTGCCATAGAAGCCCTTTCTTCTTCTTTGGTCTGACCCATTGTAAATGATTGTCTTAGAGGTATTCCGGCAGATACAAAAAACATCCTCAAAAGGTAAAAAAGCCCTGCAAGAAAAAATGTTGGCATTAAAGCCATAAAGACAAGCATTATGGCACCTATTGTCCTAACGCCCACTATGGTTTTGACGGTGCCGAAGAATTTAGCAACACGTGCCGAAGATATGGAAGAAATGGCACGCGCAATGTTAGAAAGTACGTAAATTACGCTTATAAGATCGACACCAGCACCGTATCTTACAAAAAACCAGTAAACAAGTATCGGACCGCTGAAAAATCCCATTCCAAGTCCGTTTACGGCGTTTGTCAAAGAAAACTTTCCAAGTAACTTCCATGAAAGTTTGAAAGCGTTTTGACGCTTGGGTCTGTTTTTGTCCTCTTGAACAAACAAAGTTATAAAGAAGGTAGAAATGTAGATAACGAATGCGATTGCCATTAAAAACAGGTACCCGCCACGCCATCCGTCTCTGAAAACATTCGATATGTAAGGAAGAATTATCGTCAGAGCATACCCAATCGTACTTCCTATCGCTCCAAAAAAAGAAAATGTTCCAAAGACATTGTTGCGAAACTTTGAATTTGCGCTTTCCGCTATAAGCGCTTGTTGCGCGGCACCTGCCGCACCTCCACCGCCTCCACCACGTATTGTTCCTATTGAGACAAAAAACATAAGCGGAATGTAACTCGTCGTAAAGAAAAACCCCAAAACACTTATCGCATTTACGATGGTCATGACCAAAATTACGAGTTTTCTGCTATGCTTATCGGCAAAAAATCCAACTCCTATTGAAAACAATATACCGACAATAACGGACAACGTGAAAGCCAGACCTATTTGAACGCCGGAGAAACCCAATTTTGAAAGATATATAGGTACAAGAATCGTTAAGGATGCTTGAGCGACACTCCTTAAAAATCTGCTCATCATGAGCAAAGAGAGATTTCTATTCAACCATTTTGCCATTTTTCATTCTCCAAAAGTGAACTACACCGTCGTATAGACGATGGAGTCTTCTTTGAAAAAATAGATAAAAATGCCCCAGAGGAGCATTTTTATGTAAGATCATCTTGCGTGTTCTTTAGATGATTTATTCGATTCAAGACTTGCATCTTTCCAAACAGGAGTTGGTCCTCTCATGTAAGAGATAACGGCCGCACCGATGCTTATTACGAAAGACAAGAAAAACGCAAAGCGTAAATCAGATATGAAGGTATCGACAAATATACCTTTTCCGCCGATCTGTGCACCTATAAAGAGCGCATCCATGGCCTGAGGAGTGAGTCCTGATGAAAGAATGGCGAATGCCATTGCGATACTTATAACAGAACCAGCATTCATAAGCATTGTCCTTGTGCTTCCGGCAATTCCTCTTCTTTCTGGCGGAACAAGTCCCATTATGGTACTTATGTTTGGTGAATTAAACATACCCGATCCAAATCCCATAATTGTTCCCCAGAGTATGATCTCGAACAGTGACATATCAACTCTTGTGAAAAGAAAATAACCCAACAATCCGATGCCAGAGATCAAGAGTCCCAAAGAACTAAGCACTCGTGAACCATGTCTATCGGCCAATCTTCCACTTATAGGTGCCATGATCATCATAGCTGCGGCAAACGGTATCAGGTAAATGCTTGCCGTGAACGGATCCATGTTTTTGATGCCGAGCAAGTAGAATATGAGCAAAAACATCAAAGCGCCTCTTGCAAGCCCATTTATAAGATCTGAACTGTACGCGAAGAATAAAATTCTCGATTTGAAAAGTCTTAAGTCTAACATCGGGTATTTTACTTTGGATTCTATGTAGACAAACAACGGTATGAGTATTGCCGCCAAAATAAAGAACGTTATCACGATCGGAGAGGTCCATCCTCCGAATCCGCCTTCAGTTAAAGCGTAAAGTAAAAAGAACAAACCCGATGTGAAAGATATGGCGCCAAACCAATCAAATTTTTCTCCTTTCGGTATAGGGGCAATATCTTTTATCTGAATCCATGCCCAGATTGTCACAAGTGCACCAAGTGGCACATTCATGTAGAAGATCCATCTCCAGCCGATAACCACAGTTAAAATACCGCCTATTATAGGACCTATTGCGGATCCAACGGCCACTATCAAACCGTTTATCCCGAGTGCCATTCCCAACTCTCCTTTGGGAAAGGCATCTGTAACTATTGCCGTACCGTTTGCCATCATCAAAGAACCACCGATTGACTGAATAATCCTTACAACTAACAACTCAACTCCATTTTGAGACATACCTGCGAAAAGCGATGCGATTGTAAATATGGCCGCTCCAAGTACAAACAATCTCTTTCTGCCTATCATGTCTGCGACACGTCCAATGGACGGAACAAGTACCGTTGTCGCCAGCATGTAACTCATCAAAACCCAAATTATTATTATCATCGGAGCCTTAAGATCCTCTGCAACGTTAGGAAGGGCTATCAAAAGCGCCGTACCTGTCATAACTCCGAGTAAAGTACCCAAACTTGTGGCTGAAAGTGCAAGCCATTTATATTGGATCTTTTTCATGTGATTAATTTCTCCCTTCGATCGTCGCTTTGTAAAAATCTTTGACTTTTTCAGATGCATTCGGTTTTAAAGGTGTTCCATGCCCGCATAACATGATGTCGTATTCCATCTTTGTCAATTTCTCCATAGATTTTACGGCTAAGGCCATGTCAGGTGTGAATTGTTCTGGAGGACCTTGAAGTTTTCCGTCTATATATCTCAATTCGTCTCCGACAACGATGAGATTTCTGCTTTTGCTGTAAAGCGAAATACTACCTAGCGTGTGACCTGGATTGTGAATAACAACAAAATCGTCTATCACATCTCCTTCTTTGAGTAAGACGTCAGGTTCAACATACTTTACCTTTAGAAATGGAGATGCAACTTTCATGGCTGCACCGATAAAACCCTTTGGCGATGGTATTTTCTCTTTTCCTGAAACGTATGGCGCATCATTTTCATGGACGTACAATTTTGCATTGGTGATTTTTTTAAGTTCGTAAGCGTTACCCATGTGATCGACATGACAGTGTGTAAGCACTATTTTGGATACATCTGAAGGTGTTTTGCCAAGAAATTTTATGTAATCAAGGATCTTGTCTAACTGACCCGGCATACCTGTGTCAACGATCGTAAGATTATCATCCAAAAGGATATAAACGTTGGCATTTGTTCCATCGACAAGATGAACTCCATTTGCTATTTCCATAATCATCTCTCCTATCTTTCAAAATTCTGCAAAATATTGACAGTTTCTTTTATGGTTGAAAAAGCATCAAGAAGTTTTTCAAATTGTTCATCTGAAAGCACACTCAACTTTTCATTTACGTATTCTCTCATTGACTTTTCTATCTCGCCGGCTTTTTCATTTCCCTTTTCCGTTAATTCTATAAAAACAGCCCTTCTGTCTTCATCTGTTCTGTACCTTTTAACATAGCCTGCTTTAACAAGTACATCCGTTGCGGCAGTTAATGTGCTTTTTATGAATCCAGATTTATTTTCTATTTCAGACATTTGAGCACGGGTTTGAGAATGTCTTTTCATGAACACAAGAATCAATGCAGATGTCTTTGGAAGTTCCGTTCTGGAATAATCGAAACTTTTGAAAACTATCTTTGAAAAAGTCGAATAAGCCATGAGAAGATCTTCCGGTACTTCATGTTTCATATTTCATCACCCATTTCAATATCATATAATTCATTTTAGAACATTTTTGTTTTGAATAATTTTATTTCATATTAAAAGATTGTAAAGTATAGATAACTCAAAGTATTTTTTGCAATTCTTCAAAAAAGCGACAATTTAATCCGTAAACGGTCAAAAAAGGCCTAATATGGTTGAAAATTGCCTAAAATTAGATTTAAATATTTTAAAATTAATGTTGTAGAATTGATCGGTATCGATACCGGTATCGATTAGGAGGATGATAATGAGTTACGTGACTGTTAAAGATATAGCGAAAGTCGCAGGAGTTTCAACAAATACAGTTTCTCGGGCTTTAAACGGAAAACCAGATGTAAATCAAGAGACTAAACAAAAAGTTATAGAAGTGGCCCATAAACTTGGATATGTTTCAAATAGATCCGCACTTTCTCTTAAAAGACAAAAAAGTTACATAGTAGGTGTGGTAACAGAAGATAACGCCAATCCTTTTTGGGCTGAAGTCTTAAAAGGCGTGGAGGCGACGGCAAAGAATTATGGCTACCATATCATAATCGCAAACACATCCCGAAATTATGAAACTGAAGCAGAAGGAATAAAAATGCTCATTGAAAGACGTGTTGATGGGCTTTTGATTTCTCCTGTTCAGGAAAAATATGATGATATTTTGAATCTTAAAAGATATGAAATTCCATTTGCGATAATGGGAAGACATGTCGAAGGATTAGATGTTCCGATGGTTTACGATGATGGGATAAGAGGCGGGAGCATTGCAACAGAACATTTGATAAAGCAAGGATGTAAGAAAATAGCGTTTATTGGAGCCCAGCCTTACAACACAGCTTCTTCTGAAAGATGTCAAGGTTATAAAAAGGCGCTTCAGAAAAATGGAATAACTGTAGAAGATGATCTTATAAAAACAGGTGGAATAGAAATAGGGGGTGGATATAAGTCCGTCATGGATTTAGCCGCAAATCATACAGAATTTGATGGCATCTTCGTCTACAACGATTTGATGGCTTTGGGAGTTATAAAGGCTTTGAAAGAATTGAAAATAAGAATCCCAGAAGATGTCAAAGTGATCGGATACGACGATATTTCTTACGCATCATTTATATGTCCATCTCTGACGACGATGAGGATGAAAAAATTCGAAATAGGCGAGATTGCCTTCAAAATGCTTTTTGATTCAAATGAGCAAAACAAAGACGAAGTCGTGCTCCATTCGGATCTGATAATAAGAGAAAGTGCTTAAAAATAGATTGGAGTGATAAATGTGGAAAAGAAGCCTAAAATTGGACTGATTGGGATCATGCAGGAACTCTACGATGACATGCTTCCGGGCATCACGGAAAGGCAAACAAATTACGCTAAAAGCATCGCAAAGCAATTAAGCGATGTCGCGGATGTTGTGTTTACGGTACCAGCCCGCGTCAGAGACGATATCGAAAAGCAGGTAAAAATGTTCAACAATTCAGATGTCGACGGAATTATGATCGTCATGCTCACGTACAGCCCTGGAATGAGGCTTGTAAGAACTTTTCAGGAAAATCATCTTCCTGTTTTACTTGCGAACATTCAGCCGGAACCAACTGTGACAGATAAATGGGATATGGGAGATCTTACCTATAATCAGGGAGTCCATGGTGCTCAGGACAACGCAAATGCCTTGCTAAGGATAGGAGTTAACTTTCAGATCATCTCAGATGATTGGAAGTCCGAGACATTCAAATCTGCATTTTTAGATTGGGCTAAGACTGCGCAGACAGTTACAAAATTAAGAAAAATGAAAGTTGCCGTTTTCGGTCAGATGCCAGGTATGGGAGATATAACAGTCGATTCATCGGCCTTTATGAGAAAAATTGGGCCCCAGATAATTCATGAAAGCATGGGATCGATATATTCAATTTTTGAAAAAGTCGGCGAAAAAGAGATAGACGATCTTATCGAAAAGCAGAAGAAACATTTCCAGATAGATCCAAAACTCAAAAAAGAAGATCATAAATACGCAGTAAGATTTGAAATCGCGATAAAAAAATTTCTTGAGACAAACGGATACGAAGCCTTCAGCATCTATTTTCAGGCCGTTGCCAACGATGGGAGATTTAGGCAATTGCCCATGATGGCCGCCTCTGACCTTCTTGCCGAAGGATATGGTTATGGTGCAGAAGGAGACGCATGCGCTGCGACACTCGTTGCGGCAGGCCATACGTTGATTGGAGATGCCCATTTCACCGAGATGTATGCGATGGACTTCAAAAGGAATTCCATACTCATGAGCCATATGGGAGAGGGAAATTGGAAGGTTGCCAGGAAGGACAGGCCTGTAAAATTGATTGACAGACCGCTTGGCATAGGTAACCTTGAAAATCCTCCAACAGTTTTGTTCAGTGCTCAGCCAGGTGCCGCAACTATCACGTCTTTGGTCGCACTTGAAGGAGAAGGATTCAGACTTGTCGTATCGAAGGGAGATGTGCTTGACACCGAAGAGATGCCGCATGTCGAGATGCCGTATTTCCATTTCAAACCGGAAACTGGCGTAAGAAATGCTTTGAACGGCTGGCTCAAAAACGGCGGAACACATCACGAATGTTTTAACCTTGGTGATCAGACAAGAAGATGGAAGTTGCTTTGTGAAATGCTCGGAATTGAATATGCGGAGGTTTAGAAAGTAAAAAGCATTTTGATTTTTTCCACTATTTTATATTAGTCTTCGGTATAGTTTGTCAAGAGGGTAAATTTAGGTAAAACAATCAATTAGCATTTTTTTGAATGCTTGGTCTTTGAAAACTCATTGAATGGAACTAACTATCTTATTTCTCT
>JAJYYZ010000062.1 GCA_021800445.1 bacterium
TTACAGGATGCCGGGATAAAACGCAAGATTCCATTCAATGTGTATGTATAAATATTAAATTTTCAATGACCATAGGTTACATGTTAATGAAATATGTTTTTCATATCTTCGAATACATTATACGAGGGGGGTAAATGTATGAAGATAGTTGTTGTTGTCATGGTAATGATTTTGGCGGCAAGTGTTGCGAGTTTTGCCTTGATGATCGGTTTTACAGACGGGGTAGTTTCTTACGCGATTTCCATCGGAACGGAATTAACTCCTTCTACTTTTGCTTATGCCGGATTTTCCTTTCCTCTTGGCGCGATGATCGGTGGCGGAATGAAACTCGGAGATCTTTACAATTTGGATTTTGGTAAAGCCACAAATGGTCAGGAAATAGGTACTTTGAACATCGGATACGGCGCTGTTGCCGACGCCGAACTTGATGCTTTTTACGGTTTTTATCCCGCGGTTTTTGTTGGCCCGGCCGTTATCTTAAACGCTAACTTGCCAGTTGTAAGCAGTAAAATACTTTCTTACACGGCGATTGGATTGGGGTGGCCTTTGCAATCTTCACCAAGATTTAGTTGGACAACAGGATGGTTCTACGTTTTCTAAATTGATTTTGATACAAAAGTCCTCCTATGTGGAGGACTTTTTGTTTGCTTTGCGGTATAATCGATCTTGGAGATGATTGAATGAAAAAAGTGGCGCTACTTTCTATTTTGATTTTTTCAATTTTAGCGCTGTCTGTTTTTGCAAATGGCCAAATTGCTGCGGACAAAGTTTTAACGGGTAAGACCATAGTTTTGGATCCAGGAAATGGTGGATCCGATCCTGGTGCGATAGGACCGACAGGCTTACTTGAGAAAAACATAAATCTTATCGTTGCGTTCGATCTTGCACAGTTACTCAAAATTCAAGGTGCAAATGTAATTTTAACGCGGTCTACGGATACTTACGTACCGCTTAGACAGAGGATAGAAATCGCAAATCAAGCAAGCGCGGATCTTTTTATATCGATCGCCCATAATTCCATTCAAGGAGCGCCAAACGTAGACAGACCTCAGGTTTTCTACTGGAATACGTCCAACACTTCAAAATTTGCCGCTGGTATATTTCTCAAGGCATTCGAAAATTTTTTTGGCACAAACGGAGATTTAATAAGAGAAGAATTTACGGTTCTGAGATATGCTCAAGTTCCGGCCATTCTCGTTGAATCGTGTTTTATGTCCAATCCAGCGAGAGAACAATGGCTAAAGAGCAGCAAAAATCTCTGGCGTGAGGCTGTCATATATGATATGGCGATACTCGAATATTTTGAAACGCTTGGATCATGATCCCATGATGAATTTTCTTGTGCCTGGTTTGACAAGAGGAATTCCTTCCTTGCAAAGAGGACATTCCGTTGCTTTGTAATTGTTCAAGGGCAATTCCACAAGCGTTGCTATTGGAAGTCCTTCTATTTCAATTAGATTCCCTCTATTTGCGATTGAAGCGGTGCAAATGGCAGAAACGCCGTATTTTCGAAGTAGTTCTATCACCTCTTTCGTTGATTTTCCCGTGGTTATAACATCTTCCACTATCGCAACCCTTTTAAATGCGGAAGGATCGAAATCGCGCCTGAATTTCATCAGGTCATCATCTTCTCTTTCGGTGAAAAGAAATGGGAGATTAAGGTGTTTTGCAACTTCGTATCCTATTATAACTCCTCCTATCGCAGGTGAAACTATACAATCTGGGTTGTAAGTGGAAATTTTAAGAGAAATTCCGTAGCCCAATTCTTCGGCATACCATGGAAATCTAAGCGCCTTTGCACATTGTATGTAAGAATCCGAATGAAGTCCGGAAGACAGCAAGAAATGCCCATGAATTAAGGCATCCGTTTCTTCAAGTGTTTTTTTGTAATCCATCATTTCACCTCCATATATACCAAATGAAATTCAAATTCCGAATGACCGCTCCGGCAGGTGCCCCACTCGATGTCTGGTCCTCGCAGGCTGCGGAGGTCATCTCGAGGGCATCCTGCCCTGCGCTCCCAGTAAATAAGCATTCGGCTTTTAAAGTGAATTCATTATAGAAAGCATTTTGGAATATTCACGTGCCGATTTTGAAGGATCTTCTGAAAAAATTATGGATCTCGAAACATTCACGAGAATTCTGTCATGTTCAACCGAGTTCATGGTTGTTTCAACGTCTCCTCCTTGTGTACCTATGCCCGGAATCAATATAAGGCTTTCTTTTGCCATTAGGGATATTTCAAGAAGTTTTTCGCTAACGGTAGCACCAACGACAAGACCGCAATTTCCGTATTTTTTGTTTTTATCATCGACGAATTTCGCCACTTTTGCATAAAGCGGCGGTGTTCCATGATACTCAAAATCAATTGCGCTTTTATTGGAAGAAAGGCATACGACAAAAGCATATTTGTCTTTGTAATTCAAGAAAGGATCTATCGCATCTGACCCCATATACGGAGAAAGAGTTACGGCGTCAAAATTGAAAAAATCAAAGACGGCTTTTGCGTAAGATTTTGCTGTTGATTCTATGTCGCCACGTTTTACATCGTATATCACCGGAAGATCTCCAATGAGATCTCGCGTCTTTAAAAGCGTGATCATTCCTTCGGGGCCAAACGCTTCGTAAAATGCCGAATTGATCTTGTACGCACATACAATATCTCCAGTTTTTTCGATGATCGATTTGTTAAATTCATATATGCCATGGGCATTTTGGGGGAATTTTTTTGGCAGTTTTTCAACGTCCGAGTCAAGGCCTATGACTAACACATTTCCAACCTCATGCATTCTGCTTCTTATCTTTTCTGTGAATTTCATCGGAATCCTCCTCTGTGCGAAACATTTACAATCGCTTTGAAATCGAGTTTAAGCGCTTCAAGCATATTTTTGAGATCTTCGATTATTTTTTGAATAGATTTTGGATCTATCATGGTCTGAGTTCCTATTTCAACAATTGACGCACCGGCGATCGCGTATTCCATGACATCTTCGGCTTTCGTAACTCCACCAAGCCCTATTACCATGAGATCTTCAAAGGCTTCTTTTACCTGATAAACTTTCCATAACGCAATTGGCATAAATGCAGGACCGCTTAATCCACCTTTTACATGCTTAAGAAATGGCTTTCCCGTTTTGAAGTTGAATCTTGCACCTTGAATTGAATTTCCGATATTCACGATCTTGATGCCCGAATCTGAGATAATTTGAGATTGCCGCACGACATCTAAATCGAGCGATAATTTGGCTATCAAAGGTTTTTTCGTCATCGCTTTGCAACCTGACAATATTTCCTTTGTGAGTTGAGAATCTGAAACTATCACTTTTCCACCGACATTTGGGCATGACAGGTTTACCTCTATCATATCGGCGAATTTTTCCACTTTTCTTGTTACATCTGCGAAGTCTTCGGGATTTTCTCCCCCGACTGAAATTATTCTGACACATGCTTTGGAAAGAAATGGCACTGTTTTTTGAATAAAAAGATCAACTCCCGGATTCTGAAGGCCTATCGAATTCAAAAGACCATTTTGAATGTAAACAAGACGCGGAGGCATGTTACCTGTTATCGGCTCGGGTGTCACCGTTTTCGAAGTAAAACCGCCTATGATGCCTGGAGAGACGTATTTGAAGAGCTCATCTCCAAACCCTAAAGGGCCGGAGGCCGTTACAATTGGATTTTTAAAATGAATGCCTTCTATTTCTATTGATAAGTCCATTCTAAATCAACCTCCGAAACTTTAAAAGTTGGACCATCTTTGCAAACAAATTTCACGCCGTCCCTCGTCATCACGGCACAACCTTCACACATACCACGTGCACATGCCATTTTCTCTTCCATTATCGCGTAAAGCGTACTCTCAGGCAGATCACGCTTGAGACCCTTTATCATTTCATGAGGACCGCAAACTAAAATGTTTTTCAAAGGAGATAATTTTGCCAGATCGACAGGAGTCGTTGGATTTACAACGTATACGCAATGATCCGGTATATCCACAAAATCGAAAAGTTCATCATCCGGCATCCCTATTATCATTTCTTTAAAACCATAGACAAGAGCGTAAAAATGGATCGGGGCATATCCTACCCCACCTGCGATGAGCAGCACGTCATCGATCTTTGAAATGGGGTTTCCGAATGGTCCATCAATGATGATGTCCTCATTAAGGAATTGCTGCATTTCTCCTCCGGCTTTGATGAGAAATTTCAAATTGCCGTCTTTTAATTCGTATACGCTGAAAGGTCTCGGAATGTAAGGGCCCGTTTTAGCTTTTATCGTGAAAAACTGACCTGGCATGGCTTTACCGTTGTACGGCAATTCAAGCAAGACGTAAGATCCCTTTTCCGAAATTTTCAACATTTCCATACACCTGCCTTCCGTTAACGTAAGTCGCGATAACTTTACCGTTCATGGTTCTGTTTAAAAATGGCGTGTTTGTTGATTTTGATTGTATCGTGTTTCTTGAAACAATCCACTTTTGGTCCGGATCGAAGATGACAAAATTCGCCGGCAAGCCTTTTTGTATTCTACCCTCGTTTAATTTGTACAATTTTGCCGGATCTGATGTAACCTTTTTTAAAAGCAACTCAACCTTTATACCTTTTTGAGAGACCATCAAAATTTCGTTGAGAAGTGTTTCAAAGCCGATAATTCCAAAGGGTGCCAATTGAAATTCGACTTCTTTTTCCTCGGCCGTGTAAGGTGCATGATCCGTTATTATCGCGTCTATCGTTTCGTCTTCAAGACCTTCGTAAAGCGCAATCTGATCCTCTGCCGTTGGGAAAGGAGGATTTATCTTTTTTGATGTATCGTAATCGTGAAGATCTTCATCTGTGAAAATAAGGTGGTGAATACACACATCGCACGTGATGTTTATTCCGTCTTTTTTCGCCTGTCTTATGAGTTTTACAGACCTTGCGGTTGACACATGGGCTATATGCACATGAGCCTTTGTCAGATAAGAAAGTTCTATCTCGCGCGAAACGGCTATCGATTCTGCGACATCCGGCATGGCATATATGCCGTAAAGTGTCGAATACCATCCTTCTCTCATATGTCCGACTCCAAGATCTCTGTCCTGACAATGAGAGATTATTGGAAGGTCGATCTCATGTGCGTACTCCATCGCATGACGGGCCAAGGAAGCATCATTTAAAAAGTTCCCGTCATCTGAAAATCCAACGACACCTGCGCGCGCCATCCTGTGCATTTCGGTGAGTTCCTTTCCCTCTCTTCCTTTTGTTAGGGCACCCACGATTTTAACGTTTACTTTTGCGTGCTGTGATTTTTCTTTGATGTAAAGCACCATTGCCTCGTTATCTATGGCAGGAGTGGTGTTTGACATGGCAAACACCGTCGTTATTCCGCCGTGAGCAGCGGATCTGGTACCGGAGATGAGATCTTCTCTTCTTGTCTGGCCGGGATCTCTCAAATGTGCGTGTGTATCAACAAGCCCCGGTAAGACCCAAAGTCCGTCGAGATCCAATTTTTCATCGTCTTGATCCTCAAAGCATATGTTAAAAGCAAAAGATCCTTTATGAAATCTTTCTCCATCGAAGATATTTGCGTTATCAAAGATCATTCGACAACACCTCCAAGCATTTGATTTAACAAAGCCATCCTTACAAACACACCGTTTTTCACCTGTTCTTCAACAAAGGATGAATCCGAATCGGAGACCGATTCAATTACCTCTACGCCCCTGTTCATAGGACCCGGGTGCATGAAAATCGAATTTGGCTTTGCGTATTTCATGATTTCTGGTGTGATACCGTAAAATTCGTTGTATTCGTCAAGTGATGAAAAAAATGTGCTGTTTTGGCGTTCAAGTTGCATCCTCAATCCCATAACTATGTCTGAATTTGAAACGGCCTTTTTAACATCGTAAGAAACTTTGACGCCATAATTTTCAACGTTTAACGGTATTAAAGTGGCTGGACCCGTTAGAATTACATCTGCTCCCATACTTGTGAGCAATTTGACATTCGATCTTGCTACCCTGCTGTGAAATATATCTCCGACAATTGTGACCTTCAGTCCTTCTAACTTTCCGAATTTTTCCCACATGGTGTATGCGTCTAAAATCGCCTGAGTCGGATGACCTCGAATTCCGTCTCCCGCATTTATGACAAGTGATTGGGTGTATTTTTTTAGCATCATCGGGCTTCCTGGTTCGGAATGCCTTATGACGTAAAGATCTATTCCCATAGCATCGAGAGTTTTGACGGTATCTTTGAATGATTCTCCTTTGTTGAGAGCACTTGTTGAAGCGGTGAAATTCACAACATCGGAGCCGAGTCGTCTGGCCGCAATTTCAAAAGAAATCCTCGTTCTTGTCGAAGATTCGAAGAAAAGTGTACATATCGTTTTGCCCTTCAGGGACGTCCATTTTTTTGCAAAGCCACTTTCTTTGAACTCTTTTGCCATTTGAAATATCGACATGACGTCATCTGCGGTTAAGACATCAACATCAAAAAGATCTTTTCCAAGAATACTCATTTTTTCCTCCCTTCGTTATATACCAAGTTGGGGCACCTACCAAATATAAAAAAAGGACACCTTTAAAAGGCGTCCTTTGTATATTCAAATGTTGAAAATCAATCGGAAAGGAAAACCACGCATGATCTCCTTTGCAAGGAAAGGTAATATAAACCGTACTTTCCCAAAAACTCGCGTAAGAAATCATCTTTTCCTCCTTAAGCCAAAGAGGATTATACTCCCAAAAATTTTCAATGTCAATTGCCGTGATGCCTCAAAATAAAATCTACAGGAAGTAAGATTCATTGCTTCAAAATAAAATCTACATTTAGAATCTGACGGAATCGAGATGCCTCCTTTCCGTTTTCTTTTTTTCTTGAATTTTGAAGAG
>JAJYYZ010000026.1 GCA_021800445.1 bacterium
TGTGCCTCAAGGTTAGAGCAAATACTTCTTCGAATATTACCGACTCTAATCGTTTCCCACTTTCAATTTTAAAACATGAGTTTTAAATAAATCCAAAAAACTGTTTCTTATCTGCGGAAAGTGGGATTTAATGTGTCGAATGTGACATGCTCCCACCACTTATAGAAGTGGGAGAATGCTTGCTCAAAAAAGGTTAAATTATACCACTATTTACTGTTCCCGATAATGTCTAATATGACATCGCAACGCATAAAGTGGGGGAAGTGATCAAAGACAAAAATCTCTCATACTTACAGGCTTGAACAAAGAGATTCTGGTAAGAAAAATCACAGTGGTTAACTCTGGAGGCGACGATGGGATTTGAACCCATGAATAAGGATTTTGCAGACCCTCGCCTTTGGCCTCTTGGCTACGTCGCCCTAACACATATCATATATTATCATTTCAAATCAAAGAAAATCAACCCCTCGAATTGCGTCAAAATAAATTCACTTTTTATTTTTAAATTCAACTTTTAGGTGAAAGAAAAGATACAAATTAAAAATGAAAAGTACCGTGGCTATAAAAAAATTCGATAACGGTTTGAATTCAAAAGCACCGTTGTTTATAAGGCTATCAAAAGCCGCTGCCAAAAGTGCTGTTACGTAGTAAATTTCAAAAATAAGTCCTATGATGCTGCCTGTTATCGCATGGGCAGTTCCACTTTTTTTGTTGTTAAATACATCGGAAAGCCCGAAAATGAAGATAAGGGTTATCGTTAAAGCGACAAAGGCATCCATGTAATCCCGAGAAAGTACCATAAAAATGGCCAAAACAGCATATCCAAACGACGCCAAAATCATCAATTTGAACATATCAAATTACCAAGTAAGCTGTTCTTTCAAAGACAAAAGCGGTGGCATAAGCAAGAAAAAGACTCCAAATGACCGAAAAAATAGGCCATTTGTAACTGCCTGTCTCCATTTTCATCGTTGCCTGAGTTGCGGCACACGGAATGTAAAGCAAGGCAAAAAGCATAAGTGCGTAAGCGGTAACAGGATTTAAAATCGTCGGTAAGAAGGATTCAATATTTCCATTCGCAAAAGTTCCAAGAGTGGTAACCGTGACTTCCTTTGCAACGCCTCCAAAGATCAAAGATAAGGTTACGTGCCAGTCAAAGTCAAGGGGTGCTAAAATCGGTGAAATAGTTTTTCCTATCTGCGCGGCAAAAGAATTTCCAACGGACGAATTTGGAGGGAGATTTGAAAGAAGCCAGACAACCGCAGTGGCTCCAAGAATTATACCTCCCGCTTTTTTTAAAAAATGCTTTCCTCTTGACCATGTATATATTCCAAGTCCCTTGGCAGTCGGCAATTTGTATCTTGGCATTTCTATTATGAATGGAGAATTTTCTTTGTTTTTAAGTATGAAATTGAACACAACTGCCATCGTAAGGGCGATAAATATGCTTATCAAATAAATAGAAAAGATCGCAAAACCTCCAAATGATCCGAAAAAGGCCGCCGACAAAACAACGTAAATCGGAAGACGCGCGCTGCACGTGGCAAATGGATTTATAAGCACCGAAACGAGTCTTTCCTTTTCTCCTTCAAGAGTTCTGGTTGTCATTATGGCCGAAGCGTTGCAACCAAAACCTAAAAGCAAAGGAATGAAGGCCCTTCCGCTTAACTTGAATCTGTGCATTATTCTGTCGATCAAAAAAGCCGCTCTCGACATGTAACCGGAATCTTCGAGAATTCCCATAGAGAAGAAGAGAAAAAAGATCAACGGAACGAAGGTAAGCACAGATCCGACTCCCGATATAAGTCCTTCTCCTATGAAAGATCCAAACCAGCCCGGTATAGAATGTGCGTAACTCCCAAGTGCGTCGAATCCTTTGCTTAAAAGATCGCTAAGTGGCATGGAAACGGAAAAGGTAAATTCAAAGATCATCCACATCACGGAAATGAAGATGGGTATGCCGAGAATTTTGTGCGTAAAAACGTGATCAAGCGCATCTGTCAGAGTCCACATTTCTTTTGGCCTGATCTCAATCTGCTTTACTATCGAATCGATGAAGTCATATCTCGCTTTTGCTATTTTCAAAGGTATATCTTTATCTGAAAAGTTGACTAAGTTTACTCCTGCTTTCTGGACAATCGACATCGCGTGCGGGTCTCTTTCTTGTAAAGCAATCGAAAGCCATCGTGAAGGAAAAGATTGCAGACTTTGATTCTCCGAAATTAAACTTTGAATAGATGAAAACTTGTTTTCAAGGTCATCGGGATATATCATGTATTTTGTTTTTTCATTCTGAGCAAAGGCAAATTTCATTAAATCATCAACATTTATTCCCTTTGTGGCGATTGTCTCAACAACTTGTATGCCAAGCCTTTTCGAAAGTTCACGTGTATCTATTTTTATATCAAGGTTTTTAACCTCATCCATTTGGTTCACAATAAGGACTGTCTTTATGCCGGTTTCTATTATCTGAATTGTAAGGTAAAGATTTCTCCTTAAATTCGTACCGTCAATGATGTTGAAAATAACATCCGGTTTTTCATTAACGAGATAATCACGTGCAACTTGTTCATCGATGCTCCTTGCGTTCAGAGTGTATATGCCCGGAAGATCCACAACATTCACGTTGTAATCTTTCCATTTTAAAATGCCAGTCTTTTTTTCGACTGTAACACCCGGCCAATTTGCCACATACTGATGAGCACCTGTAAGTGCGTTGAAAAGCGATGTTTTCCCCACATTGGGATTTCCCATGAGAGCGATGGTTATTTCTTTCATCGCACCTTCACCAAGATTTTTTGCCCCATTCCATGACCTATCAAAAATTCCCCCCCGTTTGTCATGATCGAAATTTTACAATTAGAGGGATCGGAAAGCACCTGGATTTCTTTTCCGATTTCGATTCCCAAATTTCTAACCTTATCGGAGAAAAATTTTCCCGCCGTGAAATTCAAAACTACATAAGTACCTTTTGGTACAACAGAAAGAGATGCGGGATAAAGTGGTTCAACCTTTATCATCTTACTTTCATCTTGCCTGAGAGATATTTCCGTTGAGTCAACAAGATAAATGGTCGGATCTCCAAACGGAGCCCTTCTGATAACTTTTATTTCACGACCGGGGAGCCATCCCAAACTCATGAGTTTTGATTTTAAAGAATCAGAAAGATCAGATTCGATCAAAATGCAACGTGTATTTTCGGGACATATGTCAAGGGATATTATTCTGACCATCTCCTTATTGAGAACCAATCTCAATAAGATTCTATCATAGAGAGATTTAAATGTCAAACATCCTTCTTTTCTTCATCTCCCACCATATCCTTGAAATCGGTAATCCCACAACGTTGAAAAAGTCTCCTTCTATTCTTTCGACGAGTATCATTCCCATTTCTTCCTGAACGCCATATGCACCGGCTTTGTCAAGAGGTAAACCGGTTTTGACGTATGCTTTTATAGTTTCATCATCAAGATCGTAAAACTTCACATCTGTTGATTCGATGAAATTGATCTTTTCTTCTTTGTGTTTTATGCAAACACCTGTATAAACAGTGTGCCATTTACCCGACAACATCTTAAGCATTCTAACCGCATCATCCAGGTTTTCTGGTTTTCCAAGAATAATCCCGTCAATTTCGACGGTTGTATCTGCCGCAAGCACGATGTTATCGCGTTGTATTGAATCAACCTTTATTCTCGAAAGTCTTAGCACCATTTCACGTGCTGATTCACCTTCTAAAATTGATTCATCCGCGTTGGGATGGACAACTTCGATTTCTTTGAAAATTTTTTGAATCAATGCTTTTCTTCTTGGAGAAGAGGATGCTAAAGTTATCATCTTATCACCTTTAATTTTGGAAAGTCATTGCGTCGTAGGTGGTTCTTTCTTTCGTGCCTTCCGTGTATACAACTATCTTGTTTGGAATGCTTATTATGGTTTCACCTTCTTTAGATATCCAGCCTGTTGCAACACTCACCTGATTTGTCTCCGTTTCCGGAAAGATCCAATTTGTCGAATAAGTTGCCCTTATGGCTCCAGGTCTTGTTTCAAGTGTCATGAGATACGTATTTCCTCTGTAAACTTTGTAGTACGCATTTTTATCCAATGGTATGACTTCATACACTTTTCCATCAAGCAAAACGACGGCCTTTGCGGCTGCCGGGGCAAATTGTCTGAAGCCAATCCACAATCCGAAACCGACTATTAAAAAAATAAGAAGGATAAGATCCCACTTTGAAAATATCTTATGGTTTGTACTCGTACTGTTGCCATTCTCCATTTTTAATTACCTGTCCTTGTTCGTTTATCGCGTAATACGCGACTCCCAATTTAGAAGCCATTTTCTCCATCGCAGATTGTCCTGCAACCATGGAAAACACTCCGAATCCATCTGAGAAAATTGATCTGGTTGAAACGGTTGTAACAGATTCAAAATAATCGTTAGAATAGCCAGTTTTTGGATCAAAAATATGATAATATCTTTTGCCATCGACAATTATGTACCTTTCGTAATCGCCAGATGTTCCAACATAGCCGTTGTAAAGTTTAACGTAGGCTATAGAATCATTTGGATTTCCCCTCGGATTTTGAATTCCGATTATCCATGGTTGATTACCGTATTTCGGTCCTATTATTCCGACTGTCCCGCCGACATCTACAAATCCTGAAGATTCGGGATCATTTTGTCTGGCCATATTTATCAACATCTGATCTATGTATCCTTCCATCATTCCGTTAAGATCAAGCCACACACCGTTCAAAAGTTTTACTTCATTTTCGTTTATCTCAACGTTTTTGTAGCCGACGTGTTTCAAAGATTCTTGTATCTCCTGAGGAGTCGGTAAGTGCCAGGATTTTGTGTTGTCGGTGTTGAAACCCCATAAAGGAACAAGTCTTCCTATGGTAGGATCGAATGTGCCATCTGTAAGTTGGGCAAAATTCATCGATGCCTTTATAACATAAAGCAAATCCGGAGAAACTTTGACCCATTTTCCATCTGAGTGATTGAGATTGTAAAGTTCGGAACCCGCGATCCAGGGATCGAAAATGCGATCGTATTTTTCGAATTCATTGAACATTTTATCAACAATTTCTTTGGCATTTCCTTTTCTCGTGGCATAAGATATTTCAACGTTGGTACCAAGTTCAACGCCGTAACGGGTGTAATATTTTGGCGTAACTTTTGTAAGAAAGATAGATGCTATAACACTGCCTACGATTACCACCGTGAAAATAAGTATTATGATGTTGCGCTTTCTCATTAGAATCTTCCCTTCATTTTCAAGACTTTATTCTTTTGATAAGCACGCCGGCGACGATTGCGTTGGCTATTCCTGAAAAAATTCCTATTATTTCCATGTAAGGCAGATAAGACATGATAGCCCACGTGCCAACTATTTGAACTCCTATCAAAACCTGGATAAGGTTGTTTAACAAAGCGCCCACCGTGCTGTGAAAAATCAATCCAACTTTTTTGAATGACCGAAATGAAAGGTACATCATAAAGGTCGATCCTATCGATCCCACAAATCCCATCAAAAAAGTGGGCGCAAGAAAAGTTCCTCCAAGTAAACTTCCTATGAGCG
The DNA here is from genome assembly GCA_021800445.1 of bacterium. Classification (GTDB taxonomy): domain Bacteria; phylum Thermotogota; class Thermotogae; order Mesoaciditogales; family Mesoaciditogaceae; genus Athalassotoga. The sequence continues at coordinate 5,586 of JAJYYZ010000026.1, forward strand.
ATTTTCCGATCGTAAGCACAACAAGCCAAGAAAGTGGAGTATCTGGCAAGGCATAGACTACCACCATGTTAGAAAATCCCCATCGCGCCCCCGGAATAGGTACAGGAAAAGGAGCATAACTCTCAAGAATATATATCGCCGCTCCCACTGCTATGAGCATGCCGTAGGTTGTTATTTTCTTGCTTATCTTTTGGTATTCGTCATTTCGCATATTCATTCCAGAGCGTGTTGTTTTGAACTTGACCGTTTTCGTAAATTAAAAAGTAGCCAATTCCCAACTCTTTTGCCCATTGGTTGGTATCATTCGGGCCTGCCACCATGGATGCAGTTCCAAAAGCATCTGAAAGCATTCCGTTATCCGATATGCTTGTTACAGATTGAAAATAATTATCTGAATATCCTGTTTTGGGATTGAGAATGTGGTAATATCTCTTTCCGCCTACGGTTATATATCGTTCATAATCTCCAGATGTCGCTATGTATCCCTTGTAAAGATTGACGTACGTTAAGGCGTCGTTGGAAGTCCCGCGTGGATTTCTGACACCTATAACCCATGGCCGATTGCCATACTTCGGTCCTATTATTCCTATATCTCCGCCTATATCCACATATCCCGTGGAATTCGGATCGTTTTCCTTTGCCATTTCAACAAGCAATTGAACTGCATAACCTTTCGCTATGCCCCCAAGATCTATCCATACGCCATTTAAAAGTCTTACCTTGTTCCCATCAAGTTGAACGTTTTGATACCCCACGTGAGGTAAAATGTTGGCGATCTCGCTTGATGAAGGCAAGTGCCATTTTTGAGAATCGGTTGAGTTAAACCCCCAAAGATTCACAAGCCTTCCTATGGATGGATCAAAATTGCCATCTGTTTTTTGCGCGATTTGAATTGAATATTTCAAAACATCAAGTAGTTCAGGGCTAACCTGAGTCCACTGGCCATTTGAATGATTCAAATTGTAAAGTTCGGAATTCGGAAGCCATGGATTGAAAATGTTGTTTATGTTGTCTAACTCTTTGAACATCGTTCCGACTACCTGCTGGGCGTTTCCTTTTCCGGTCGCGTAAGAGATGGTAACGTTGGTTCCCAAAGCAACACCATATTGAACGTAGTATTGTGGTGGCTTTTTCCAAAAAACCACAAAAATCACGATTGCCACTATGAGTAAAATGGAAAGAGTTATAATTGTGACTCTTATGGATAAAAAATTCATTTTCTTATCGCTATCGGGTAACCGCAATTTGTACAACTCCCTTCTTCATCAAGTTCTACGATATTCACGTTATATCCGTTTCTCTTGATAACGGTCTTACCACATTTAGGACAAATCGTATCTTCGTGCATGCCCGGTACGTTACCAACATAAACGTAATCAAGGTATGCTTTAGCAGTATGCCACAATTTCTCAAGATCATCCAAATCCGTTGGTGGCCTATCATATTTGTAATTGGGAAAGTACCGTGAAAGGTGAAGAGGAATTGATCTGTCTATCGATCCCAACCATTCGGCAATGCCTTTTATTTCTTCTTCAGAATCGTTATCTTCCGGTACGACTAATGTCGTTATCTCAACATGAATACCTGCTTTTTGAGCAGTTTCAACGTTTTTCATGACAACATCACGCTGACCCCCGAGTACTTTTCTGTAATATTCAGGATTAAATGACTTGACATCGACGTTCATTGCAGAAAAGTACTGGGTTAAAAGTTTGAAAGGTTTTTCTTCTATAAAGCCATTTGTTACAAGCACGTTGTTAAGTCCGTCTTTCATGACGGCACGTGCGCAGTCAAGCACATATTCAAACCATACAACCGGTTCGGAATAGGTGTAGGCTATTCCGAAAGAGTTATGATCTTTGGCCAGAGAAGCCAATTGTTCTGGAGAAAAGTCTCTGACATGCGGGATGGCATGAGATATTTCCCAATTTTGACAAAACGGACATGACATGTTGCATCCCCAACTGCCTACCGAGAGTATCTCACTTCCTGGGTGAAAATGAAAAAGGGGTTTCTTTTCGATGGGATCTACTGAAATGGCTGAAATTTGACCGTAATTAAGAGAATAAAGTGCTCCTTCTATGTTTTTTCTCACACCACATATTCCAACCTGGCCGTTTTTCAGCACACAATGATGAGGACACAGATCGCATCTTACTTTATCGTCCTTCAGAATCTCGAAAAAAAGGGCTTCCCTCATTTTTTCAGATCCTTCCATTTCTCATGACATGCATAAGCGTTATGCGTGTGAATCGACTCGTAACTTGTGACTTTCACGTTGTACCAGATGACACGATCATCATCTTCGAGTTTTAAAGAAATATCTCTAACGACATCTTCGACGAACTTAGGATTGTCGTAAGCGTTTTCAGTCACGTATTTTTCATCTTCACGTTTTAAAAGCGCAAAAAGTGGCGTAGATGCTGAACTTTCAGCCACATCTATGATATCTTCTATCCAAACGATGTGTCTCATTCTGACAGAAACATCGGCCTTTGCCCGTTGATTATGGGCACCGCGCGCACTTATTTCCTTTGAACAAGGGCAGAGTGTTTGAATAGGAACAATCACCTCAAGCACAAAATCGAAATTATCATTTTTTTCACATATGAACTTGGCTTTGTAAGGAGTATAACTTTCTATTTTGGAAACAGGCGCTTTACGCATGACAAAGTAATCAAATTCAACTTCGAAATGCGCTGTTACAGACTTTAAGCGTTCTCTCATATCATCAAGGATTTTTTCCATATTCTGAATGGTCATTTTCCCTTTATGGTTGTTAAGCACTTCGACGAATCTGCTCATGTGAGTACCCCTAAAATTCTCCGGTAGATCGACATACATGTTTATCTTGCCAACTGTACTTTGATATGAATTTTCTCTGTCCAAAACGACTATCGGGTAGACTATGTCACTTATTCCCACTTTGTCTATGTACACATTCCTTAAGTCTTTTTGACTTTGCACATCCGGCAGGTGCTTCTTCAAACTCATTGCTCCTTTCGATAGAAACAATTCAATTATACCATTTTCCCTGCATCATCCTCTCCGCCTGCTGTCATCCTCAAGTTCATCGAGGATCGTCATTTGCCTTTGACCGCTTACTCGTCACTATTTTGTTTTTTTCACGCCACGCGCTTGTTTTTTACGCTTCACTTTAAAAAAAATTTAGTATATAATTTGTTTTGCGGTGAGGATATGGAAAAGATAGTTGAGGTAAAAGGACTTAGAAAAAAATACGGTCATTTTGAGGCTTTAAAGGGAATAGACATAACACTTTACAAGGGCGAGATTTTTGGCTTTTTAGGACCCAATGGTGCTGGAAAAACAACTACCGTTGAGATACTGGAAGGACTTAGGAAGCCTGGCGAAGGTGAAATAACCTTCTTTTCGGAAAAGATAAGTGGTGCTATTCCACCTTACGTAAAAGAAAAAATAGGTGTTGTGCTTCAAGAAACACGCTTTCTTGATCATCTTAAAGTTAAGGAAATATTCGAACTTTTTGCTGCTTTTTTTAAAAACGCCAAATCTCCGGAAGAGATAACCAAAATGGTTCAAATAGAGGAAAAAGCAGATGACTACACGGATAATTTGTCAGGCGGCCAGCGCCAGCGTCTTGCGATAGCAACGGCGCTGGTAAACGATCCTGAAATAATATTCCTTGATGAACCGACGGTTGGTCTTGATCCACAATCAAGAGAATCTGTCTGGGAACTCATAAAGATGCTTAAAAAAGCAGGAAAAACGATCTTCCTCACGACCCATTACATGGAAGAAGCACAGGCGCTTTGCGACAGAATATCGATCATAGACAGAGGAAAGATAATAGTTTCAGACACGCCTAAAAATCTTATAAAAAATTACGGCGGAAAAAGCGAAATAGATTTCAGATGCGATCACATTCCATCTCAATCGATAATTGATGACTTAAACTTGCACGTTGGCACCATCGACGATCACTTCAGGATCGAAACGGATAACATAACAAAAACCCTTGAAGAACTCGTGGAATGGTCGAAAAAATTCAATCTTAACATAACAGATATTTCGCTCGTCGAGCCCACTCTTGAGGATGTTTTTTTATCTTTGACAGGAAGGGGTCTAAGAGATTGAAAGCATTTTGGAAATTTTTCAAACTTCATCTACTTTCAGATGTAAGAAATCGAAGATCTATCTTCTGGGTTGTCATATTTCCGGTGCTTTTGCTTGCCTTACTTATTCTGGCTTTTTCAAATCTCGGCACAAACGGGGCGCTTAATTTTAGAATAATACTGATAAATGAGACAGGAACATCAGGCTTTGACTTTTCCAACAGAATCGTGGATATAGTAAAATCAATGTCATTCCCCAGCAAAAATGCGGTCTTTACACTCACAGAGATGAACCCAAACCAAGAAGATTCGGCTATCAAAAAAGTACTTTATTCAGATGCCGATATTTTGATCGTTATACCCAAAGACTTCGATTCGTCTATTGCAAGGTCTGTTTTACTTTCAAAACTTGGTATGAACTTTTCACCCGCGACGCTTGACGCTTTTTACGTTCCAAATAGGGCTTCTTCAAGCCTTGCGGAAGGAATGATTGAAGGCCTCGCAGGGAAAATAAATGCTTTCTTTGCAGGCACACTTGGACAAAAAATCTCGTCGGTTGTGGTGAAAGATCAAATTCTCGGAGGAATAATGACTTCTCCGTCTTACACTGATTTTGTCACCCCCGGTATCCTTGTTATAGCGCCATTTACAACGGGGTTACTTTTGGTTGCTCCAAAATTGTCTTTTTTAAGAAGCAACAGGGTGATGAGAAGATATTCATCGACTCCCATGAATCCAGCGAGTTTCTTTTTTGGCTTCACTTTTTCAAGAGTCGCCATAATGGTAATTCAATACATAGGTCTTGCACTTTTTGCCGTTTTTGTTATGCAGGCAAGTGTTGATGTTTTTTCCTTAGATGCTTTCTTTTATTATCTTTTCTCATGCGCTGTTTACACGGCAATCGGATTTGCAGTTGGAGTAGCCGTTTCAAGTGCCGTTGCTGTAAGTGCGCTTTCAAGCGTTATAAATTTGCCACTTGAATTTCTTGCCGGCATATATTTTCCGCTTTTCAACCTTCCATGGTACATAAAGATATTTGTCTACGCTAACCCTCTTTGGTATGCGGTAAATGCCATGCGTGAATTTTTGAGAGTTTCTCAATCACCGTCTCCGATGTGGATGAACATCTTTATTCCGGCATTGTGGTTTATCATATCGATGAGCTTTGCCCTCACAAAAAGGGCAGCCGAAAGAAAGTGATTTGGTGAAAACTTTTATCGACGAATCTTTTAGAATGTTCATTCGAGATCGCCAGGCTGTTTTGATGTTTTTCGTACTTCCGATCCTTCTTATGTTGATCCTTGGTTTCGTAATAGAAGGATTGTCCGGAAGCACAACGGGAGTTAACGTTAAAATCGCTGCTTTCTTCTCTTCATCCGTCATTCAAAACGCTATGACCAAGGCCTCTTCAGGAACGGGAATCGAATTTGTTTTTGCAAAAAGTGTTGGTGATCTTAACGTTCTTTTGAATAGCGGAAAAGTTCAAATGGGTATAATCTTTGACAAAGACGTCTTTACCTTCGTTTACAACCAATCTTTTGGACAGTACAACAATTATTTGAAAATCCTTCAGGATGTGATATCAAGTAGTGTTGTAAACGCACTTTCAAATGTTAAACCTTACATTCAGATAAAATCGTCATCCGTTAAAAGTGGCAACTTAACCGTAATTGGTTTCATAGTCCCGGGTGTTATCGCCATAGCCATAACCATCGCGGGAATCTTTGGTATGGCAATAATTACAGGCAATTACAGACAAAACATGGTTTTAAAAAGATTGGAAGTAACACCATTAAACGGAGGTCTTTTCTTTTTTTCTCTTGCGATTGTCAGGTTCGTGGCATCTTTGATAGCCGGATCGTTGACGGTTGTGCTTTCTGAAATCATATTTTCAACCTCATACAACATAAATTGGCTTTCTTTTCTTATTTTCATTTCAAGCGGTGTGATGCTTTCTCTCGGAATAGGCGTGATCTTTGCTTTACTTTCAAGAGATTTATGGACCATATTGAACATCTCGACAATTCTTTCGATAACGATGATGCTGTTTTCCGATGTGTTTTTCCCTTACTCTATAATGCCTCCTTACATGAGGGTAATCTCGGAAATGCTTCCGATATCTTATTTTTCTCAAGGACTTAGATACACACTGGGAATAGAAGCGATGCATTATCAAGATTTTGTGATCTTAACGGCTATTTTTATCGCCGGTGGCCTTGCAATGATCTTCTTTGGCGGAATGGAAATTTTAAAACTTGAAAGAAAATAAATATACCAAAAAGTTATTCGTAATCTGAACTTTATTCAGTATATCACTTGACTTTGATCCAAAATATGACTATAATCGTAGTCAAGGTGATATCATGCTTAACAAACTCAAATTTTACAATGTTGCGGAAGCAAAAGCCGAACTTTCGAAATTGCTGTCCGAGGCGAAGCATCAAGATGTTATCATAACGAAAAACGGCGTACCGGAAGCAAGTGTTTTGAATTACGAAAGGTATGTCAAGATCATGGATTTTCTCGAGCAGGTCAAGGACATATACACACTTGACGTGGGAGAAGGCATACCTGAAGATCCTGTTGAAAAAATGCTTGAAGATGATCAGGAGGTGTAGAAATGGCAGATGTGATCCTTGAGCACGTCTGGAAGGTTTACGAGAAGAAAGTTGAAGCGGTGAAAGATGCAAATTTGAACATGGCGGACAAGGAATTCTGTGTTTTGGTTGGTCCTTCGGGTTGCGGAAAGACAACAACGCTTAGAATGATAGCAGGCCTTGAGGAAATCACCAAGGGAACGGTCAAAATTGCGGATAAAGTTGTAAATGATGTTGAGCCAAAGGATAGAGATATAGCGATGGTCTTTCAGAATTACGCGCTTTATCCTCATATGAACGTTTACCAAAATATGTCTTTCGGGTTGAAATTAAGACATTTCCCAAAAGATGAGATAGACAGAAGAGTCAAAGAAGCCGCCAAAATTCTTGGTATAGAAGAGTTTCTCGATAGAAAGCCAAAGCAACTTTCAGGAGGTCAAAGGCAACGTGTTGCCGTTGGCCGTGCCATAGTCAGAAATCCAAAGGTTTTCTTATTCGATGAACCTCTTTCAAACTTGGATGCTAAACTCAGAGTTCAGATGAGATCCGAACTTAAAAAACTTCACGTCAGACTCAATGCCACGATGATTTACGTTACTCACGACCAGGTAGAAGCCATGACGATGGCTGACAAAATAGTCGTTATGAGTACCGGTGTGGTGCAGCAAATAGGTACACCATTTGATATATATCATTATCCGGACAATGTTTTCGTTGCAGGTTTCATAGGTTCTCCTTCGATGAACTTCTTAAAGGCGACTGTTTTGTGGAAAGACAATGCCATGTGGGTTAAATTACCCAACGACGCCGTTGTCAAGGTTCCAACGATTTATGAAGAAGAACTTGGAGATTACAAAGACAAAGAGATCATCTTTGGAATAAGACCAGAAGATATTTACGATAAGATGTTTGCCGTTGCTGCTAAACCAGAAAACACCGTTAGCGTCAAGGTGGATATAATAGAACCTCTCGGAAACCAAACAATGCTCCATGCGAGAGTTGGAAATGATCTAATAGTCGCATCTGTAGATCCCAAAACAGAAGCCCAACTCGATCAATCAATGGATCTTGTCTTTGACATGTCGATGATGAGGGCCTTTGATCCGCAAACACAAAAAGCCATAATAACAAAAGAAAAGCTCGTGCATGGAATGACTCAGAGCAAAGTGGCCAAAGTAGATAACGGGAAAAATCAGGTTGCTGGTCAAAAGTAAAATGAAAATGACACAGTTGCACGCAACATGCAACTGAGAATAAGATCATAAGTCAATTCGCGAACTTGATTAAGTACGACAAAAAATGTTAAAATTATTCGTAAGACGGAGGTGTGCCCGAATCGGCTAAGGGGCCGGTCTTGAAAACCGGTGGCACTACGTGCCTTCTGGGTTCGAGTCCCAGCACCTCCGCCATCACTTAAAATCATCATGTTAAAAAAATCACGAGCGGAGGGTGTAAAATGGACAAAGTTCAGATTCTCAAGGAAAGAATTAAAGAGATGAAATCGCGTCAACTTGAAAAAGGCGATATGATCTTAAGTTCTCTTCATGCGACACAGGAACTTTTCGACAATTCAATACCCCTTGAAGCGGCAAAAGTGATCTCTGACGAATTGGACGTTAAAGTTGAAAGAATATACGAACTGGCGACTTTTTACAGCATGTATTCGACAAAACCGCGTGGAAAGCATCTTATAAGACTTTGTGAAAGTTTACCATGTCATGTCATTGAAGGTCCTAAAATAGCAAAAAAGCTCAAGGAAGTTTTGAATATCGATTTTGGACAGACGACAAAAGACGGTCTTTTCACGCTTGAAACCACTTCGTGCCTTGGAATATGCGGAGTCGGACCCGTCATGATGATCGACGGCGATACTTATGGGAATTTAACGGCTGAAAAGACAGAAAGCATCGTTCAAAAGTACAGAGGTGAAAAATCATGAAAGCGATGACGATACTTTTTTCAATGGATTCAAACAGTTTGCTTAACGGTGCCAAGTCTTACGAAGAGGCAATGAAGAATCTCGTTAACGAGTATAACCTTTCAGATATAATCGAGATAATTGAAACCGGCAGTTTTGGATTTTACGGAAAAGGATCTGTCTTTCAAATTCTTCCCGATGATATCTATTACATCGTCAATTCAATTGATGATCTCAAAGAAATATTTGAAGAACATCTTTTAAAGGGAAGAAGTGTTCCAAAATTTTTGGTTGACAGAGAAAAACTCATACCTGCAGATACTTCTAAATTGAAAGAAACGAGAATAGTGCTTCGAAATGTAGGATTGATAGATCCAAACAGCATTGAGGAATATATAGGTCGTGATGGGTACATTGCACTTTATCGTGCATTGAAGATGAAAAAAACAGAGATAATAGATATCATAAAGGATTCTGGTCTTAGAGGCAGAGGTGGTGCCGGATTTCCAACAGGCCTTAAATGGGAAATGACTTTAAAATCACAAAATGATAGAAAATACATCCTTTGCAACGCAGATGAAGGAGAACCGGGCACATTCAAAGATAGGCTTATACTCGAAGGAGATCCTCATTCTGTCCTCGAAGCCATGGCCATAGCTGGATATGCCGTTGGATCACAACTTGGATATATTTACATCAGGGGAGAATATTACAATTCCATTCAAAAAGTTCAAAAAGCCATAGATGATGCCGAAAATGCCGGATTACTCGGAGAAAATATTTTCGGAAGTGATTTTTCATTTAAAATAAGCATAAGGCCAGGAGCGGGAGCATACGTCGTCGGTGACGAAACGGCTCTCATGGAATCTCTCGAAGGGAAGGTTGGGAGGCCAAGGTTAAAGCCTCCTTACCCGACAGAACACGGACTTTACGGCAGACCGACTCTTATAAACAACGTTGAAACTTTTGCAAATGTTCCATGGATAATTTTGAACGGATCGGATGCTTTTAAAGCGTATGGGACCCAAAGATCAAAAGGAACGAAAGTTTTCTCTTTGATAGGCAACATAAACAGCAAAGGCGTCGCCGAACTTCCGATGGGTTCAACGCTTAGAGAGGTGATATACGGTTTTGGCGGCGGAGTTGCAAACGGAAGAAATATCAAGATGATTCAAACGGGCGGTACAGCGGGCACCTTTGTTACTCCCGATAAACTTGATATTCCAGTTGATTACGAATCGATAAAAGATGGGATATCACTTGGATCCGGGGCGATACTTGTCATAGACGATAGAAATTGTGCTGTTGATATAGCAAAAAAGATTGCAAGATTTTACATGCACGAATCTTGTGGAAAATGCACTCCATGTCGCGAGGGCACAAGAGAATTGTACACACTTTTGGATGAGATATCCAAAGGACATGGAAAGATAGAATACATTGACAGAATAAAAAATCTTGCACAAGAAATAGCCGATTCTTCTTTCTGCGGCCTTGGTCAATCCGTCAACATGCCAATTTTGAGTTTGTACGATAATTTCAAAGATGAATTCTTGGCTCACATAGGTGCGAGTGAATGTCCTGTCGGTATTTGTGAATTTGAAAAGGTAAAGTCGAAAACAAAAGTTTGATTAAAACGTAATTCACAAAAATGGCCTTAAGGCCATTTTTGTTTGTGGTATAATTTTTATGTGAAATTGATAGCGATAACCGGAGGAATTGCAACAGGTAAAAGTGTTATTTCAAGATATCTCAGAAGTCTTGGCTATCCAGTTATAGATGCGGATGTAATTGGCCATGAAATACTTGAGCACAAAGATGTTAAGTCGCAAATCGTGGCACATTTTGGCGATGTTTTAGATTTAGATGGAAAAATCGACAGGAAAAGACTTGGCTTAATTGTTTTTTCAGACAAAGACAAGTTAAAAGAACTCGATGAAATAACACATCAAAAAATAGCAGATGAAATTTTGAAGCAGGCCAAAGAACTTGGAATTGTAAATGATGAAATATTCGTCGAAGCAGCAGTTCTGTTTGAGATGGGTCTTGATAAATGTGTTGATTTTGTAATAGTCGCGGATTGCCCTGATGAGATGAGAATTAAAAGGATGATCTTAAGAGATCACCTTAATTGCCAGGAAGCACTTAAAAGGATACATTCTCAAATGCAAAGAGAAGAGTATTTAAAGAAGGCAGATTTTGTTGTTGATACCTCCGGTGATATCAACAGAACCTTTGATCAGATCTTTGAAATGTTGAATAAGAAACCTTGGTGTGGTAGAATATAAGGCTAAGGCTGGTAACATATCGAAAAGGAGGGATCACCGATGAAAAGGGCTCTTGTCGTGATGCTGGCTATATCTGTGTTGATGACCGGCATGATCTTTTCAAAGACGGTTGTAACTTTCTGGGAATCAATGGGTGGAGATCTTGGTAAAACGTTAACTCAGATAGTTAATACCTTCAATTCCCAGCACGCGAACATAGAAGTAAAGGCCATATACGTTGGAAGTTATTCAACGTTACAGGAAAAACTGCTTGCAAGTGCTGTTGGTGGCGGACTACCCACCATCAGTCAGGTTTATTCAAACTGGACCGCTGCTTTGATGAAATCAAACGTCATTCAACCAATGCAAACTTTCATAGACAACCCGCAAATTGGACTTTCTCAGAGTCAATTAAATGATATCTGGAAACCATTTTTAAAGGCTAACACGTGGAACGGAAAAATTTACACTTTGCCTTTTAACAAATCAATATACATAATGTTTGTCAATCAAGATGCTCTGGCTCTTGCAGGTGTAAGTATTCCGAAAACCGTTCCAGAACTTATAAACGATCTTCCGCTCCTGACGATAAAAGATTCATCCGGAAAGGTCATCCAATATGCCCTTGGTCTGAGAACTACCGTAGATACCTACGAAGTTTTCTTAAGACAAAATGGAGCCGATTTTATAAATTCTGATTACACAAAAGCCACTTTGGATACGCCTGTAGCGCTTGAAACACTTCAAACACTTGTAAACATGATAAAAAGCGGTGATGTACTTGGACAGGGTGGATATTTGGACGGTCCATTTGGAAATGGCCAAATAGCGATGTACATAGACACATCGGCAGGACTTTCCTACACGGCAAACAGCGTCGGAGGTAAATTCTCATGGACTATAGCACCAGTCCCTGCCTGGAAGACGCAGGCTCCACCATTTGCAGGAACAGACCTTGCGATCTTCAACACCGCGAGTCCGGCCGAACAGGAAGCCGCATGGGAATTTGTCAAATTTTTGCTGAGCCCTCAAATTCAGGCTTTCTGGGCTATAAAGACGGGATATCTGCCTGTAACGAAAAGTGCCGTTGAAACTCAGGCATGGAAAGATTACGCGGCATCCAACCCGATGGCCAACGTACTTGTATCTCAAATCCCTTATGGATCCTCTGATCCGGGAATTGCCGCATGGAGCCAGATAAGAAATGATGTTGGCATCCTCGTTTCAGATGCGATGTTCTTTAAGAAAACTCCACAGGAGGCTTTGCAACTTGCCCAGCAAGAAGTTACAAAAGATCTGCTTGGTCAATGATTGAATTGAAAATCAAAAAAGCCCCTTAGGGGGCTTTTTTGTTTGTAAAATTGTATTCATCTTTTTGCCATAGCCTTTCTTCTACTTGAAAGCCATCCTATTAGAACAGGACTCGCTATGTATATAGAAGAATAGGTACCGGTTATGACTCCAAAACTCATTCCAAAGGCAAATGGTCTCAGAGTTGAACTTGCAAAGAGAAACAAGGTGAAGACCACTATGAAAGTTGTTAAAGATGTGTTTATAGTCCTCGAAAGCGTTTCATTTATGGAGACATTTATTATCTCATCGATTGGTTTGCCATGCATCTTCTTTAAATTCTCTCTTATCCTTGAATAGACAACGACTGTATCATTCAACGAATATCCAAGTAAGGTCAACAATGCAGCAACGACTGTGCTATCGAAGGTTATCCAGAACATCGAGTAAAGTCCTGCCGTGATTATCAAATCGTGAGCAAGGGAGGCCAGTGCACCGACGCCGAATATAAACTGATACCTTATGGCTATGTATATAAGCAAAAGTATCATGACGATCACAGACGCCCATATCGCCGACTGCCTCAGACCTGCAGCCGCGTAACCGCTAACTGTTTCAAAAGATTCAAAATTGGTTTGCAACCTTTGTTTGTTTGCAACGCTTTGAACATCCGAATTCAATTTTGCCCTTGCAGAGGCATTGTAAAATTGTTTTACCGTGAGATCAAAAAGCGATTTTTGGGTAGTAGTGCCATTTGCGGTCATGGACGTAAGTTTAACTATGCTCGCATTCGTAAAGGCAGGATCTGCTTTGGAAAAGATGTTTCTGACTTCGGCAATCGACAGATCGGGCTTGTTGAAAGAAGCGGTTATCATAGTGCCACCTGCAAAATCAACTCCAAAATTAAATCCCTTTACAAGTATAAAAACGATAGAAAGCGCTATGGCGGCCAAAGATATACCGATGAATATATACCTCGGCCCGACGAAATTTATCATCTTTCTCATCGTTGATTACCTCCCTTTTTGTTTTTGTTATTAGAAGTTGTGTTTTTTTGATTGGATTCAACAGGTTTAACCTGTCCGGCATTTGAAACTAATGGGAGGTATTTGTTTTTAACGACAGGAGCAATAAGATCCATCAAAACCCTTGAAAAGATCAAAGATGTGAAGATCGTTCCGATTATACCTATCGTAAGGGTAACTGCAAAACCTTTTATGGATCCTGTGCCAAAATAATAAAGCACAAAGGCAACTATCAAGGTTGTGATGTTTGCATCCAGTATGACGGCCGTTGATCTTGTGAAGCCAGCCGTTATCGATGATTTAGAAGTTTTTCCCGTTCTCATCTCTTCTTTTATTCTCTCAAAGATTATAACGTTACCATCCACCGTTGTTCCTATGGTAAGAATGATACCAGCCATCCCGGGAAGAGTGAGAATTCCATGAGTAAGTGCAAGCATGCCAAGCACAAAGAACGCGTTATAAACAAGTGCAAGATCTGCCACCATGCCCATCAACGGTCCGTAATACACAAGCATGTATGCAAGGACAATCGCCATCCCTATCAATCCTACGATTATACTCGTGCGTATGACATCTGCACCAAGGGTTGGCCCAACTGTCTGTTCCTCACTTAGATTCAAAGTTACAGGTAAATTACCGCTGCGTATAAGAGCGGCAAGTTCCTGCGCTTGTTTATAGGTGTAATTTCCCGTTATCTGGGCATGACCGCCTTGTATTGCTTGCTGGACGACAGGGGCGCTTAAAACAGAATTATCAAGCACTATGGCAAGTGGTTTCCCCACAAGAGCTTGTGTTATCTGATAAAAATTCTGCGATCCTTTTGTACCAAAAGAAAGGTTTATTTCCCATCCGCCATTTGACGTGTTCATGGCCACGGCAGCATTTGAAACATCACTTCCACTTAATTGAAGCGTTCCTGCACCCACCTGGATATTTTTGTTAACTAGATACCATGTGTTTGGAGGAGCACTTGGATCTGATGTTTTAAGCCATTGAGCGCCAGCATATTGAAGACCTATCTTTGGAGCCGGCTGAACAGACGACTGAACTGTGTCGAGTACCTGAGCAAAATAAAGTTCTCCTCTTTGACCTATCAAAGATTCAGCCTGCTGTGGATTATCTATGCCTGGAATTTCAACCCTTATGCCATTGTTTCCAAGAGTTGCGACGTTTGCTTCAGTAAAATTGGCATCATCAAGTCTTCTTCTGAGAATCGTCACCACCTGATTTGCAGTATCTTGAGTAACGTTACCTGAAAAAGTATATTCAAGCAAAGATCCACCCTTTATGTCCAGTCCCAGAGGTATGTTGGCAAATAAGCCTGTGTTGGAAGGATTCATTGGATAGAACAGAAAGAACATCACAACGAATAAAACACCAAGTACTACTATCGCCCTTATTCTACCGTATCTCATCAAAAGGGCCTAAGGCCCATTCACCTCCACTCATTTTTCAGTTGGATCTTTTGATTCTGACTGATCGGTGTCTTTTGAATCTCCATTATTTTTAGTTTCAGAAGAGTCAGAACTATCGCTTTTGATAACGGACGAAATTGCCCTTTTTGTGACTTCCATTTCGGTATTTCCAGTTCTTACTTTTACTGTGTTGTTCTTTATATCCGTTACCTTCCCAATAACCCCTCCAACTGTAACAACTGTGTCTCCTTTTTTGAGATTGTTCATTAAATTCTCAAAACTCTTTTTCTGTCTTCTCTGTGGGAAAATCAACAGAAAATAGAAAATAGCAACGATAACCACAAGCCAAATTATCATTGTCAATATCCCTGTATCTCCCCCACCTGTTGTTGGTGTAGTTGATTGAGGAGCAGATGAAGTTGGAGCTGCGGCCAATACGATTTTGTCAAGCACTTGAATTATTCCTCCTTTCGATTAAGAAACTTTTATACCTAAAATTTTTCTTGCATCCATCGGGGTAGCAATTTCACGACCTAACTCTTTTGCCATCCTTGCAACTTTTTCAACGAGTTCAGCATTTGATTTTGCAAGAACTCCTTTTGACAAATAGATGTTATCTTCAAGTCCGACTCTAACATTGCCACCCATCGAGATGGCAAGCATAGCCATTTCAAATTCATGCCTTCCAATTCCAGAAACAGTCCATGTGGCATCTTCTGGAATTGAATCAGCCATACGTATCAAATTTCTTACATCTGCAGGGCATGAACCTAGAACTCCTAAAACGAAGTCAAAATGCAGATGACCTTTTATTATACCTTCATTTACGACTCTTAATGCATTTGAAACATGGCCTAATTCAAAACATTCGAATTCAGGCATCACGTTAATTTCAGCCATTTTGGATGCAAAATGCCGTATAAGAGGCATATCGTTTACGAAAATTTCATCTCCGAAATTCGTTGTTCCTGTATCAAGAGATGCCATTTCTGGCCCCGCGTATATCGATTGAAGCCTTTCTTCCGGTGTCATTCCGACTGCACCGCCTGTTGAAACTTGGATTATCAAATCCGGACATTTATTTCTTACAAGTTCGACAACCTTTTTGAAAACTGCAACATCTTGCGTGGGCTTTCCTGCTTTGTCTCTTACATGAAGATGAACTATTGAGGCTCCCGCTTTGTAAGACAAAAAAGTTTCATTTGCTATCTCTTCAGGCGTTAAAGGAATGTAAGGCGTTTGTTCTTTCGTGACTTCTGCACCACAAATGGCTGCGGTAATGATCAACTTATCGGCACTCATACGTTTTGACTTTTCCTTTGCCTTTCAAAAGGCACAACACATGTCCCGCTCGCTTCTGCAACAAGTAAAGGTTTTGCGAGCACATCGCATGCCCCTGTCTGTCCTTCAACCGGTGCAATAACTTTGTACGCTTCAAAATACATTTTTCTTGATGTCTTTCCCAATTCTTTTATCTTGCCATAAACTTCTATGTAATCTCCGGCATGAACAGGCGCCAAAAATTCAACGGTATCGTACGCTCTGAAAAGTCCTTCGTCTCCGTCTGAGATTATCAGAAGTTCAGTTGCAACATCTCCGAAAAGTTGCATCATCTTGGCACCATCAACAAGTCCTCCTGCGTAATGCACATCTGATTCAGATATCCTTATCCTTATAGAGGGTTTATCCCAATCTTCGTATGCCACTTCATTCTCCATAAATCGAATTTTGACTTCTGCTTTTTATTTCTTCAGAAATTCTGGATATGAATTCATCAACTTTAAGATCGCCAAGGTCTTTGCCACTTCTCAGTCTTACAGCCACGCTTTCATTTTCGACTTCTTTATCTCCGATAACAAGCATGTAAGGTATCTTTTGAAGTTGTGCTTCTCTTATCTTGTAACTTATCTTTCTCGGTTTATCGTCAATCTCGACTCTTATTCCATTTTCGTCAAGCATTCTCAAAACATTTCTGGAATATTTGAGGTGTTTGTCAGATATCGGCAAAAGCATCACTTGAATCGGGGCAATCCACGCCGGAAAGGCTCCCGCATAATGTTCTATGAGAATTCCTATGAATCTTTCTATCGATCCGTATATTACCCTGTGAATCATGACAGGCCTATGCTCAAGATTATCAGGACCGACGTAAGAAATTTCAAATCTCTCTGGCATCAGAAAATCAAGTTGTATCGTTGCACATTGCCATGTTCTTCCTATCGAATCTCTAACATGAAAATCTATCTTTGGACCGTAAAAAGCACCATCTCCTTCATTTATCTGATACTCAAGGCCAACATGATCAAGTGCATTTTTAAGGGCATTTGTGGAAATCTCCCATATTTCGTCTGAACCCATAGAATTTTCGGGCCTTGTTGAAAGTTCGACCTTGTAAGGGAATCCAAACAGTTTGTAAGTTTTATCAACAAGGGATATGACGCCCTTTATCTCATCTTCAATTTGTTCTTGAGTACAAAATATATGTGCATCATCCTGAGTAAAAGCGCGCGTTCTGAAAAGACCATGAACGACGCCGCTTCTTTCGTAACGATGAACCGTGCCAAGTTCGCACATTCTCAACGGCAGATCTTTGTAACTTTTCGTTTGAGACTTGTATATCATTATATGTCCGGGACAATTCATCGGCTTTATTGCATACATTTGATTTTCTTTTTCCGTGAAATACATGTTTTCTCTGTAATGATCCCAGTGGCCTGATTGTCTCCACAAGGCTTCATTCATTACCATTGGAGTAACGACTTCAACGTAATTGGCCTTTTTGTGTTCTTCTCTCCAATATTTCTCAAGTTCGCGCCTTATCGTTGTGCCCTTTGGATGGAAAAAAACCATGCCGGGTGCGACATCGGAATGAATCGAGAAAAGGTCAAGTTGAGGTCCCAGCTTTCTGTGATCACGTTTTTCGGCCTCTTCAAGCATTTTGAGATAACCTTCAAGGTCTTCTTTTTTGTAAAAGGCCGTTCCGTAGATCCTTTGAAGCATCTTGTTCTTTTCGTCTCCGCGCCAGTATGCGCCTGCAACGTTTAGCAATTTGAAGTTTTTAACCATTCCGGTGGACGGAAGATGAGGACCGCGACAAAGATCCACAAATTCTCCCTGTTTGTAAAGTGTAACGGAAGAATCACCGATGTCTTTTATTATCTCAACTTTGTAAGGTTGATTTTGAGACTCGAAATATTTGATAGCCTCATCCGAACTCATGGTAATTTTTTCGAGAGAGAGGTTTTCTTTGATGATCTGTTTCATCTCTGTCTCTATTTTTTTTAGTTCCTCTTCGTTCAAAGGCACATCAACATCGATATCGTAGTAAAAGCCATTCTCTATCGTTGGGCCTATGGCAAATTTCGCATCTTTGTAAAGGCGTTTTATCGCCTGAGCCATTACGTGGCTCATAGTGTGCCTGTAAAGTCCAGCAGATTTTGGATCTTCCATCGTGAAAAGATCGATCACTTCATCTTTTTCAACCGTATGAAAAAGATCCACAAGTGTTTTCCCGACAGAACCTCCGACTATCTTTGAATCAAGATGATTTTCTCTTAAAAGTTCTTTTAATACCCCTTCATTTATATCGTAAGATTTTCCTTCAAAAATCAACTTCGCCAAAAGATCCACCTTCTTAGATCGTTTTTCGATATTATATCATATCATGAGCCATTCGATATCGTTTTGAAATATTTCAAAATGCCGTTATCGTATACAAGCGCTTCTTTCCATATGTTGACCGGATTCTCAAGCCACTTCTCTCTTGCAGGGTTTGACATAAAGAACGGTTCTATCAAAACGGCGGGCACCTGTGCATATTGCAACACGTAATATTCTTCCTGAATAAGATCACCCTGAACCCCGGTGAAATTCTCAAAGGCTTCAAGAAAAATCTTCGCGGCAAGTTCGGAAGTATCTGTTGTACTCCAGTAAAAAGCCTGGGGCCTGTCTATATCAGGAGCGCCTTCTATCGAATTGTGGTGCATGCATAAGAAAAGATCAGCATGAAGGTTGTTAGCAAGTGCTATCCTTGCTTGAAGAGAAACGTACACGTCAGTTGCCCTTGTAAGGTAAACGCTTGCACCCTGAACTTTTAGTATGCTCGCAAGATCAAGAGCAACCTGAAGATTTATGGTCTTTTCAAGTAATCCAGTTGGTCCTATGGCTCCGGTATCTTCGCCTCCGTGGCCGGGATCAAGCACTATGACTTTTCCCGCAAGTACATTCATGAAAGTGGCAGTAAAAGTTGTAGAAGACGCAAAAGAAATCGAAATCGAAAAAACAACCAAAAAAATCACCGGCACAATAATTTTTTTCAAATTATATTTACCTCCCGTTGTCAGACGAAAAGATCATACCACAAATTCAAAAGACCTGATCCTTAAGATATTTCATGACGAGGCCAAAACCTCCGACATGAAACATATGTTGCATGTTCACAAGGTGTTTCATCGGGATGGCTCTATATCCGGCAAAAGTGCCAAGAGATTTTATGTTTGCAACCCCGTATCTTTTCCCAACGTAAACTATGTTTCCGTGCAATTTCAGATCAAGTGCTTGCTTTTCTCCGCCCTTTATCGAAACGATGATGTTGTTTGCGGCAACATCGGCAGATTGCATGGCGGATTCAACAAGTCCCGGCATAGGCTTGTTGGATTTATCGACGTAAGAAGCAACATCACCTATCGCGTAAACATTTGGATCAGATGTTTCCATATATTCGTTTACGATGATTCTTTCTCTTTTGTCCTTTTTGAGATCAAGTTGGTTGGTAAAGGCACAACCTTGAACCCCACCAGACCATATAAGAGTTTTTGTCGGTATAAATTCACCGGATTTAAGAGTTAATCCATCCGCTGAAACGTTTGTTATCATTGAGTTTGTTCTAACATCAACACCATATTTTTTCATATATTCGATGGCCTTATTTACAACGTCGACTTTTTCTATGTTTGGAAGAATTCTCGGCAAGGCTTCGACCATCATTAATTTCACCGATTTTCTATCAACTCCGTTTACTTTAGAAAGTTTGTCGGTCCACTCCATCAATTCTCCCATAAGTTCAACGCCGGTAAATCCACCACCGCCAACGATAAACGTTAACATCTTTTGTCTTTCGTCCGGATCCTTGATGTTTTTGACATCTTCAAAGATCTTTTTCACATGATTGTTTATCCTTTGTGCATCCTCTAAAGTCCAAAAAGATAGAGCATTTTCTTTCATGCCAGGAATCCCAAAGAAATTGGGATCGCTTCCGGCGGCCACGATCAAAAAATCGTAATCGTATGATTTATCCGTAAAAACTTTCTTGTTTTTCAAATCGATTTTCTTAACTTCGGCATTTTCAAGTTTTACGATAGAGGGTAATATCCGTTTCAAAGGTATTTTAATAGCATCTAAATTTATTCTTTCGCAGGCAAATTTATGTATTTCAGTTCTGAAAGTTTGATCGCCTTCTTTTTCAAAGAGTCTGATTTCAACATCTCTTGAAGATAGTTTTTTAGACAATCTTTGGACAAATTCAACTCCCGCAAACCCACCTCCAACGACTATTACGTTTTTGGTCATAAAACACCTCCACATTAGGATATATATCAAACCCACTTTAAATTCCAGATCGCCGCGATTTATGCCTGTTCACTTACCATTTCTAAATCTTGTATTTTGTATTTTTTGCCGTGCCAATTCTTTGAACTATTCCAATTTTGACAAGGTCATTCAAATGTTTGACTACCGTCGGAACGGATATGTTTAATTTTTTTGCCAGTCTCATCAAACAATTGATCGTACTTTTGGGCAATTTTAATCTCAGTGTACGAAATATATTCTGTGTACTCAAAAGCAGAAAAGCCATGTTTCTCTATTTCAGTCTTTATCTATTTTTTCAAAGAAGACTCCATCGTCTATTCAGAGGCAATGTTCTATGAAGCGGGAAGCCTCGCCGTCTATACGAGGGGGTAGTTCACCCTTTACATTTGGTTAACGAATGCCAAGGTTATATGATTATTCATTAAGATAACAACGGTTTATGAATTTTAATGAATTATACCACATGACCTCTAATGTCTTTTTGTGCGTCGCTCCAGCATTCGCCATGCTCTATTCGCCCTTCGATGTCTGGCCCTCGCTGCGCAGCGTCGGCCACCTCTCAGCATCATGCTCTCCGTCCGTCTTTTCAACGCGTTACGTGTCACTCGTTACAGACTACTGCTTTTCCCATAATCTTCAATCTCTAATCCCTAATCCCTACTCTCTAATCCCTAATCCCTACTCTCTAATCCCTAATCCCTACTCTCTAATCCCTAAATTCTGCTTATAAGCCCGATTATCAAACCGATCCCAAAGATAAGCATTGCATTAGAACTTGAAATATCTATATTCATGATCGCTTTACCGTCTATTTTACCATAAGATTTTGAGAAAAGTTTCACTATAATCATCGAATAAAAAGGTATCGAAAGTAAAGAAATCAATCCCAGCAAAGAAATTTTTTGAATCAAGATCATGTAAAACAACAGAATGAATTGAAAAGCGAACATTACGACGTATAACCATGTACCTGCAACATCTCCAAATAAAATCGTCATTGATTTTATTCCAACCTGTCTGTCATTCGCTGAATCTCTTATCTCATTTGATAGTACTATATTTGTGACTGGAAATCCTATCATCATCGAGAGGATTAAAGCATCATACGAAACAGTTCTTGTCATTAAGTAATAACCACCGGTTGTGATCAAGAGGCCGTATATGACGAATATCGCAGGAACTGAAAGACCGTGATATTTTAAATTGACAGGATCGGCGGTGTAAAAATACCCTCCGGCTATCCCTGCTAAACCGAAGATCAAAATGTAAGGAGTTGAAAGTAAAACAACCGCAATTCCAAAACTAACGGCTATGACAAAACATCCTATCATGACGTATTTTTCTGCTTTTAAAGTTATCTTTCCATTTATTAAAAGTCTGCTTCCGCTCGATCCGAAAGTCCCTGGTCTGTCAATTCCATGCTTGTAGTCAAAATAATCGTTGGCGCTGTTGGAACCAAGATGAATGAACATCAGAGAAATTGCGCCAAGAATGTAAAGTATCCAAGAAAAATATCCATCTTTCATTCCCAAAAATGCGCCAACGGTAAAAGGTACCAAACTCGCGCTTACAATTTGAGGCCTTGTCGCAAGAAAATATTTCATTCAATTATTCTCTCTATTTTCTTCATAACATCTTCCGTCAATTTCTTCTCCACTTCGATAACTGAAAGGTTCTCTTTGAATTGATCAATATTGCTGACTCCGAGCAAAACACTGCTGACATGCTGATTTTTAAGAACCCAAGAAATGGCAAGTTGTGAAAGTTTAATGTCGAGATCTCTTGCCACTTTTCCAAGTTTTTCAACTCTTTCCACAAGCACCCCTGAGAGTCTTCCTTGTTCTTCGAAACGTTTTTTTAAGTCCGGAAAAAGGTCAAGCCTACTTCCTTTTGGAATCCCGTTGTTGTATTTGCCGGTAAGGAATCCAGATGCCAAGGGACTAAATGTGGTCAACCCCATGCCATACTTTTCGTATATCGGAAGGTATTCCTTCTCAACTTTTTCACGCTTGAGCATGTTGTATTGCGGCTGTTCCACTATCGGCTCGACGCATTTCCATTCCTTGCATACCCT